>NZ_CP144906.1:1548750-1858125 GCF_036699995.1 Clostridium beijerinckii
TCCTGAGAGATTAATAGAAAAAGTTATAAGAAAGACAGAAGATAGAAAAAATAAATACGGAGATGATTTTGAATTTACAGTAAATAATTATAGAAATGAAATAAATGATTTAATAGGGATTAGAGTTATACATATATTTAAAGACCAATGGCAGGGGATACATGATTTTATAATAAAAACTTGGAATGTAACTGAGATTACTGCAAATGTAAGAGAAGGAGATAATATAGATGTTTTTGACGATCCTATTATAGAGGTAAGGTCAAAAGCTTCTGGATATCGTTCAGTTCATTATTTAGTTGAATTTTATCCAATCAATGAGAAGGTAATAGCGGAGATACAAGTTAGAACAATTTTTGAGGAAGGATATGGGGAAATAGATCATAGGTTAAGATATTCCCATAATGAAATTCCGGAAATACTTAAGTCTAACCTAATGCTCTTTAATAGAATTGTAGGAAGTGCTGACGAAATGGCATCATTAATAAATAATTTAAGTAAAGAGTGGGGAGACAAAGAAGTTTATTATAAAACAATAATAAAAGATCAGGAAGCAGAAATTAATAGATTAAAAAGTAAAATGACATGGATTGACGTAGAAAAAGATTCTTAATGTTAATTTTAAGAAGTTAAATCTGAGGATACAAAATATTATAACTAAAAATGGAGGAGTTTGAAGTGAAGACGATTGGATTTATAGGTGTAGGTGTAATGGGAAAATCTATGGTTAGAAACCTAATGAAGAAAGGATATGAGGTATCTATTTATACAAGGACAAAAGAAAAAGTTCTTGATGTTATAAATGAAGGTGCTAAATGGTGCGACGATGTTAAAAGTTGTGCAAATAATAAAGACGTCATAATAACAATTGTAGGCTATCCTAAAGATGTAGAAGAAGTTTATTTTGGGGAAAATGGTATTTTAGAGAATGCTGAAAAAGAGTCTTGTATAATTGACATGACTACTACAAGTCCGAAGCTTTCTATAAAAATTTATAATGAGGCTAAAAAGAGAGGAATATATGCTTTGGATGCGCCAGTATCAGGAGGAGATGTAGGAGCAAAGAATGCCACATTATCTATAATGGTTGGTGGAGATTTAGAAGTTTTTGAAAAACATAAAGATGTTTTATCTGCACTTGGAACTAATATAATTTATGAAGGAAAAGCTGGGAATGGACAGCATACTAAAATGGCAAATCAGATAGCCTTAGCTGGCGCGATAGCTGGAGTATGCGAAGCAATTACGTATGCAAAAGGAGCAGGATTAGATGTTCAGACTATGCTTGATAGTATAAGTGAAGGTGCAGCGGGAAGTTGGCAAATGAAAAATATGGCTCCTCGTATGCTAAAAGGAGATTTTGACCCTGGTTTTTATATAAAGCATTTTATTAAGGATATGAATTTAGCAATAGAAGAGTCTACGGATAATTCCATAAATTTAGGTGTATTAAATGAAGTGCTAAAAATGTATAAAACATTAGATAACGATAATTTGGGTGATCTAGGAACTCAAGGTCTTATTAAATATTACGAAAAGTATAGCAAAAATTAATACTAAGAAATTATCTCTTAATAATTTTCTTTCTCTATCAGAAGCAGTAAGTAAGAACTTCTTATTTACTGCTTCATTTTATATATTTAAAAAAATACTATGCAGGGATTATTTTTTTGTTATAATAAAACATGTATATTACATAGTAAGTTTATAAGATAATAAGGGAAGAATATATTTTAAATGGATCTTTAGACGTTTATAAACTTGAAAGGAAGAAGACTTATATGGAAGTTTATTTTGATAATAGTTCAACAACAAAGCCGCTTGGTGAGGTAATAGATGAAGTGAGTTTTGGTATGAAGGAATTTTACGGAAATCCGTCTTCCTTACATAATTTAGGGTTGAAAAGTGAAAGAAAACTTAAAGAATGCAGAGGAATATTAGCTAAAACTATAAACGCAAGTGAAAATGAAATACATTTTACTTCGGGTGGAAGTGAAGGAAATAATTTAGTTCTAAAGGGGCTTTTGAAAAGTGGAACTCATCTTATTACAACTCCTTTTGAACATGCTTCTATTTTGAATACTATAAAGAAATTAGAAGAAAATAATATTAAAGTAACATTTTTAGAGATAAATGAAGATGGTAAGATTAACTTAGAACAGCTAAAAAAAGCCATAACTAAGGAAACAGTATTGGTTTCAATAATGCATGTAAATAATGAGGTTGGAGTAATTCAAGATCTAAAAGAAATAGGAGACATAATAAGAGCAAGCAGCAATAGAACTAAATTTCATGTTGATGCAGTTCAAAGCTATGGTAAATTACCTATAGATGTAAAGAAGATGAATATAGATTTTCTAACAGTAAGTGCTCATAAGTTTCATGGACCTAAAGGTGTAGGGTTTATATATATAAAAAATACTAGTTCTTTATCACCGTTGATAGAAGGTGGATCTCAGGAGTTTGGAATAAGAGCGGGTACACAAAATATACCTGGAATTATGGGAATGGCTTTAGCTTCTAAGATTTCAAATGATAAAATGAAAGAAAATTACGAAAAGGTATTTCAGATAAAGAAAAAATTCTTGGATAAATTAAGTAACATCGATAATATAAAGATAAACAGTTTATTAAATAGTGATTTTTCACCTTATATATTGAATGTTTCTTTCAGAGGTGTAAGAGGCGAAGTATTACTTCATTATTTAGAGGAATCAGGAATATATGTGTCTACAGGATCAGCGTGCTCTTCTAAAGAAAGAGAGAGAATTGGTGGCAGTTATGTATTAAAATCTTTAGGATTAACTAAGGATGAAATATCAGGAGGAATTAGATTTTCTTTTTCGGATGACAATGATGAATCAGAGATAGATTATGTAGTAGACATTTTAGAAAAAGGACTTAAATTTTTAAGGAGGATAAAAAAATAATGAGAGAACTTATTTTAGTAAAGTATGCACCAGAAATATTTTTAAAGGGGTTAAACAGAGGTAAATTTGAAAGAAAATTAAGAGATAATATAGCTAAAAAGCTTGATGGTATAAAAGCTGAATTTATACACGACAGTGGAAGATATTTCATAAAAACTGATGAAATAGAAGAAAGTATTAATAGGATAAGTAAAGTTTTTGGGATACTTGAAGTATGTTTAGTTAGAGAAGTTGACATAGATTTTAATAGTATACAAGAGGTTGCGTTAGAAAAGGTTAGACAATCAGAAGGAAATACTTTTAAGATTAATACAAATAGAGCTAATAAAAAATTTGAATTGAATTCTATGGAAGTTTCAAGGAAAGTAGGAGCATATGTTCTTACTAATTTAGACGGAGAAATAAATGTTGATGTTAAAAATCCAGATATTTTAATAAATATTGAAATAAGAAATAATTATGCTTATGTTTGGGCAAATACTGATATAACAAAGGGCGCAGCAGGTCTTCCGTATGGAATGAATGGTAGCACAATGTTAATGTTATCTGGTGGTATCGATTCGCCAGTGGCAGGATACATGATGGCTAAAAGAGGTGTTGAAGTAAGTTGTGTTTATTATCACAGTCACCCATATACATCGGAAAGAGCAAAGGATAAAGTTAAAGATTTAGCAAAAATTTTAGCTCAATATACAGAAAAAATTAATTTGTACATAGTTCCTTTTACAGATATACAAATGGAAATTATAAATAAATGTAGAGAAGATGAACTTACAATAATAATGAGAAGATTTATGATGAGGATAGCATGTAAACTTGCAGATAAGTATGGAATAAATTCAGTAAGTACAGGAGAAAGCATAGGTCAAGTTGCAAGTCAGACCATGGATGGTCTTATTGTAAGTGATAATTGTGCAGATAGACCATCATTTAGGCCATTAATTGCAATGGATAAAACAGATATAATGGAAATAGCAAGAAAAATAGGAACATATGAGACTTCAATTTTACCTTATGAAGACTGTTGTACAATATTTGTTCCAAAGCATCCGAAGACAAATCCAAAGCTTGATGCAATAATAAAAGAAGAAGAAAAATTAAATGTGGATGAATTAGTACAAAAATCAATTGAAAATATTGAAGTTGTAACATTTTAAAAAAATACCTCAGGTTTATTTTACCTGAGGTATTTTTTTTATATACTTTAAATGCTATTCTAAGTTTCATTTGTTATTTGTTCTTTGGAGCTATGGTCAAAAATATATTTATCAACGCTAAACAAGCCTACTGAAATAATTAATATTACTACAGCAAACCAAATTGATTTACCGCCAACGTGTAAAGTTAAGATTCCGCCTAAATAAGCTCCAACAATAAAGAAAAATATTATAACTAAGTAGCGGATACTTTTGAAAGCAAGTTTTTTATCTTTTTCTATAAATGCTTTATAAGCAGCTTGAGATGCAGAACGCAAATTACCTGTGCACATAGCCGTACTATATGGAGAGTCAATCAGTTTTCCAAAAGATGCGATTTGAACTGATGACACAAATGAAATTGGAACTGTTACAAATATGTGTGGTACTGTAGTTGGTATAAATCCTATAATAAAAAGTACAATAATTTCACTGATTAGAATTATACGTTCTGCATTCGTAGCAAAAGTCATTGATGGAACTTTAATATCTTTTATCCTTTCGGTAAATATCACCCCGAGCACGAATGCTAAAATAGGTAGTAAAGCTGTAATTGCTTGGCCAGAATTTCTCTTCGTAAGAGCTATTCCAAGTAAAACAAGGTTACCAGTTTGAGCATTAGCAAAAACTTCACCTCTGCAGACAAAGGTGTAAGCATCTAAGAAACCTCCAACAATTGCAAGGAGAATACCAAGACGTACTGATTCAGAAGTTTTGGTATGGATGTGCATTTTTTTTATTGCGTTTATGTGTATATCTTTAGTAATCAATGTAAAAAGTCTCCTTTCAATATATTTCCAGTATTAAAAATACTTTTATAAATAAACTATTATATTATAACACTAATTTCTATATAGTTAAAATTAAGGATATAAGAATATTTAACATATAACTTATAAATAATTATAAACGCATAAAAGCTTTTGAAATTATTGACATGGTAGAAAAAATAAGTTATCATAAATTAAATGATAATTTAGCGCGCTAAACTGATAAAATGATAAAATGATATAGAGGTTAAGCAATAAGAATAGGTGGGGTGGAAAATGAATAAGAAGAACATACTTCCAGAAGGAACAAGGGATTTAGTATTAGATGAATGTGCAGTAAAACGTATTTTAGAAAAAGACATTGATAAGCTTTTTGAAAAATGGGGATATAAAGAAGTTATAACACCGACGCTGGAGTTTTATGAAACTTTCAACTATAATTCACAAACTCTAAGAGAAGAAGATATGTACAAGTTCTTCGATAATAGGGGGCGTATATTAATTTTGAGGCCAGATATGACAATTCCAATAGCAAGAGTTGTGGAAACTAAGCTCAAAGATGTAGAATTACCAATAAAGCTTAGGTATACCTCGAATGTTTTTAGAGTTCACGCAAGTCTTGGAGGAAAGAGGAATGAATATACAGATTGCGGTGTTGAATTTATAGGACTTGAAGATGAAAAATCTGATTTGGAAATATTAGTATTGGCATTAGAAGCTTTGAAGAAATTAGGATTAAATGATTTTAAGCTTGAAATAGGAAATATCGGTTTTTTTAATGGGGCATTCAAAAATTTAGAAATAAAGCAGGAATATAAAGAGGCCATTGCGCAGTTTATAGAAGATAAAAATATGAAAAGTTTAGAGGATTACTTAGAGGATTTAGATATAAAGGAAGAGTATAAGGCATTTTTTAATAAGTTGCCTTGGATGTTTGGAGATAAACAGATCTTGGAAGAGGCTAAAAAATTAGCATTTAATGAAGAGATAAGAAAAAATCTTGATTATTTAGAGGCGCTATACTATGAATTAGATTTGTTGGGCTATGGTAAAAATGTGACGTTTGATTTAGGGATGGTTCCGAGACTGAATTATTACACAGGAATTATTTTTAGAGGTTATGGAGAAGGTGTTGGCAATACATTGTTGAGAGGTGGGCGATATGATAATTTAATTGAGCTCTCAAAAAAATGTGTTCCAGCAGTAGGATTTTCGATAGATATTGATGCTGTGATTCCAACTGTAAAGTTCAATAAAATAGCAAGTGAAAAGGAAAATATATATAAGATATACTATAATAAAAATGCTAGAATTGAAGCTATTAAAAAAAGTGAAGAGTTTAGAAATCAAGGGTATATTGTTGATTTATTACCAAATGAAGATGTAAAAGAAATAAAAGTAGTTAAGGGTGGGGAATATTAAAAATGAGCATAAGCATAGCATTAACAAAGGGAAGATTAGAAGAAGAAACCATAAAGATCTTAGATAAGGCTAAATTCGATCCTTCAGAATTAAAAAATAAAGGTAGAAAACTTGTGTTTAAAGATAAAACGCAGGATATAAATTATTTTTTGGTAAAGGCAGCAGATTCAATAACTTATGTTGAACATGGAGTAGCTGATCTTGGAGTTGTTGGAAAAGATACTATTTTGGAAAGTGATAATAATTGCTATGAAGTTTTGGATTTAGGATTTGGAAAGTGTGGATTTATAGTAGCATCATTACCAGAAAGTGATATTTTCAAAAAGGTTGGTCATATAAAAATAGGAAGTAAATATCCAAAAGTTGCAAAGGATTATTTTAAAAAGAAAGGGATGGATGTAGAAGTTATAAAAATAGAGGGCTCAGTAGAACTTGCACCAATATTAGGCCTATGCGATGGAATTGTGGATATCATGGAAACCGGAACAACTTTAAAGGAAAATGGTTTAGTTGTTATAGATAGGATTTGTGAAATAAGTGCTAGATTGATAGTGAATAAAGCTAGTTTTAAAATGAAGCAGAATGAAATATGGGATTTTATAGATAGGATTAAGAAAGTGATTAATAATTGACAAAATTCGTGAGATGTTGATAAAATTGATTATGATATCTTGAGTAATTAATAAAAAATAATAAATAAAATTTAAAGAGTATTTTTTGTTGTTATTACTTTTTATCAAGTCAAAGGGGGGCTATTAATTATATGTTAAATTTAATGGAGATTACTGAGAGTAATAAAGAAAGCTTAATTAGTGAACTTAAAGGTAGAGTTACAGAAACAGAACAAGAGATAATCTCAAGTGTAAACAGTATTCTATCAAGAGTGAAAAAAGATGGGGATAAAGCTTTATTTGAACTTACGAAGTCATTTGATAAGGTTGAACTTGAAACTTTAGAAGTGTCAACTCTTGAAATTGATGAATGTTTTAATAAAGCGGAGAAAGAGTTCATTGAAGCATTAGAAGAAGCTAAAGCAAATATAAAGGAGTATCACGAAAAACAAAAATCAAATGGATTTTTAATGACAAAAGATAAAGGAGTATACCTAGGGCAGAGAGTATTGCCTTTAGAAAGAGTTGGAGTTTATGTCCCTGGTGGAACCGCTGCTTATCCATCATCAGTGCTTATGAATGTAATACCTGCAAAAGTAGCAGGAGTAGATGAAATTATTATGGTAACTCCACCAGATAAAAATGGAGGGATTAATCCATATATTGGAGTGGCTGCGAGAATAGCAGGAATTAATAAAATATATAAAGTTGGAGGAGCACAAGCTGTTGCGGCTTTGGCTTATGGAACAGAAAGCATTAAAAAGGTTGATAAAATTGTTGGACCAGGAAATATATTTGTTGCTACTGCAAAGAAATTGGTATTTGGAGAAGTTGATATAGATATGATTGCAGGGCCTAGTGAAATATTGGTTATTGCTGATGAAAAATCTAATCCGAGTTTTGTAGCAGCAGATTTAATGTCACAGGCAGAGCATGATAAATTAGCATCATCAATATTAATCACAACATCAAAAGAATTACACAAAAGAGTTGAGATGGAGTTGGAACGACAAGTAAAGACTCTTGAAAGAGAAGAAATAATAAGAACTTCTCTTAAAAACTTTGGAAGCACAATAATTTGCAGAACAATAGAAGAATGTATTGACATTTCTAATTCTATAGCGCCAGAGCATTTAGAACTAATGGTAGATGATCCAATGAAATATTTAGGTATGGTTAGAAATGCAGGGTCTGTATTTTTAGGAAGATACTGTCCAGAGCCTATAGGAGACTATTTTGGAGGAACAAATCATGTATTACCTACAAGTGGTACAGCAAGGTTTTTTTCACCGTTATCAGTTGATAGTTTTATAAAAAAATCTTCTTTCATTTATTATTCAGAAGAAGCACTTATGGAAAATGGAGAAAAAATTATAACATTAGCAAGCAAGGAAGGACTTACAGCTCATGCTAATTCTGTGAAAGTGAGATTAGAGAATGGGAACTTATAATGAGTATATAAATTCGTATGATGAGTATACAATAAATCTAGATAGCAATGAAATTTATCTAGAGATGGACCCAAAGATACTAATGAAAATGAAATCTTGCTTAACTAATGTACTTTTCCATAGGTATCCTACAAATGAGATGACTACCATTAAAGAATTATATGCAAATTATGCAAATATAGAGAGCAAAAATATAATTGTAGGAAATGGGTCTGATGAAATGCTTGAACTTGTTGTAAGTAAGGCTATTAAAAATGGAAAGAAGGCATTAACTCTAGGACCAGATTTTACAATGTATGATTTTTTTGTTTCAAGATTTGGTGGAGAATTAAAGAAATATGATATAGGCAAAACTATGAATTTTAATGTTCAGGAATTTATAAATATAGGAAAACAAGAAGCCGTAGATCTAATTATTTTTTCAAATCCCAATAATCCTACTGGAATTGGAATAGAGTTAGAAGATATAGTTAGTATTTTAGAAGTTTTTAAAAATACAGTTGTTCTTGTGGATGAGGCTTATTATGAGTTCTACGGAAAATCAATGATTCCATATATAAATAAATATAAAAATTTGGTTGTTACAAGAACCTTGTCAAAGGCTTGGGGGCTTGCATCGTTGAGAGTAGGATTTTTGATAACTCATGAGAATAATATTTCTGAATTATTAAATTATAAAATTCCGTATACAATAAGTTCGTTTTCGCAAAATTTAGCCTCAATGGCTTTGAGATATCCAGAAAATGTCGTTAAAAATGCAAAACAAATAGTTAAACAAAGAGAAGAATTATATGAGAATTTAAAAGAGATTGAAAAAAACGCTGCAATGAAAATACAATTCTATCCGTCAAAGGGAAACTACATTTTTGGACGAACACCTCATAAGGAAGCTCTTATTAAGGGACTTGAGAGTAATGGGATAATAATTAGAAATTTTAATGATGACAGCTTCAGAATTACAGTTGGCTCACCAATGCAAAATAGGAAAGTAGTTGAAGGAATAAAGAAGATTTTTATATATGTATAAATACTGGCATATTTAGGAAAGTGATAAGTTGGTATGTTGATTTATTTAAATGGATAATCTTCTGCCCAATAAAAAATAATCATATCATCTGCATATTATTTTCTTAGATATGCTTGACTATAGAAAGATTATGTTTTATATAGGTATTATTAATATATAGAATTCTTTTGGAACACTATATTTAAAATACAATTATTCGTTTTAAGGAGAATTAGTATGTCAGATAGAAGCTCAAGAAGAGAAAGAATAACTAAAGAAACTAGTGTTAGGGTAGAAATTGACTTAGATGGAAACGGGAATAGTGAAATAAATACAGGGATTGGATTTCTAGACCATATGTTAACTTTGTTTTCATTTAATAGTAAGGTTGACTTGAATGTATTTGCTAAAGGTGATTCATATGTATGTGATCATCATACGATAGAAGACATCGGAATAACATTAGGGGAAGCATTCAAAGAATCACTAGGAGATAAGCATGGAATAAACAGATATGGAACTTTTTATGTACCAATGGATGAAACGCTTGCTTTAGCGTCAATTGATGTGAGCAATAGACCTTTTTTGGTTTTTGATTGTGATTTTAAGAGAGAAAAAGTTGGAGAAATGTCAACTGAAATGGTGGTTGAATTTTTCAGAGCCTTTGCATTTAATGCCGGAATAACACTTCATTTAAAAGTTTTATACGGTGAAAATGATCATCATAAAATAGAAGCCTTATTTAAAGCTTTTGGAAGAGCAATTAAAGAAGCTATATCTAGAAGTAGTGACAATGATATACCATCTACTAAAGGAAGTTTATAAAAAATTATAAAAAAGAAAAATGAATAATTATGATTATTAATAAGATATTTATAAAATTTGGGGAATAGAGATGTTAATTTATCATTTGTTATTCATTTTAATCTTTATTATAGGAGGGGGTTATATAATGATAGTTATAATAGACTATGGAATGGGAAATTTAAAAAGCGTTAAGAATGCCTTGGATTATCTTGAGATTGAAAATAAGATTTCATGTAATGAAGATGAAATCAGAGATGCTGATGCGTTAATATTACCAGGTGTTGGAGCGTTCCCTGATGCTATGGAGACTATTGAAAAATTATCTTTAGACAAAATAATATCAGAAGAAGTAAGAAAGAATAAACCGCTTCTTGGAATATGTCTCGGTATGCAATTATTATTTGAAAATGGATTTGAAGGAATTGAAAGAAAAGGCCTCGGCTTATTAAAAGGTAATATTATTAAAATGAAAGATGATAAAGTTAATAATATAAAGATCCCACATATCGGTTGGAATGATTTGGTGTTTAGTAGAAGCGATGAACTTTTTAGAGGTATAGATGAAGGGGAATTTGTCTATTATGTGCATTCTTATTTTGCACAAGGTTATAATGATGAAGATTTGGTGGCATACAGCGAATACGGGAAAAATAAGATACCAGGTGTTGTTAGGTGCAAAAATGTAATAGGGGCTCAATTTCATCCGGAAAAAAGTGGATCTGTAGGCTTGGCTATTTTAAAAAATTTTGGGGAGTTGATTAAATGATAATTTTACCAGCAATTGATATAATTGATGGCAAGCCAGTAAGATTGTATCAGGGAGATTATAATAAAAAAGAAATTGTTGCAGATGATGTGTTTGAAACAGCAAAATCTTTTCAAGATATAGGAGCGGAATATATACATTTAGTAGATTTAGATGGGGCTAAAAATGGAAGTAATCAAAATCATGAGTTAGTAATCAAAATTGCTAAAGAACTTAATATTCCTGTGGAACTAGGTGGCGGAATAAGATCTTTTGAAACTATCAAATATCTTTTAGATAATGGCGTAGCAAGAGTAATTCTAGGAACAATAGCAATGGAAGATGAGGAGTTACTAAAAAAGGCAATATCAATATATGGCAGTAAGATAGCAGTGGGAATAGACTGCAAAGACGGTAAAGTATACGGAAGAGGATGGCTTGCGGCTAGTGAGCTAGAGTATATAGAATTTGCTGAAAAGATGGAGAATATAGGTGTTAAAAATATAATAGTGACTGATATTAGTAAGGATGGAACTTTAGAAGGACCTAATGTGGAAATGCTTAAAAAACTTAAAGAAACAGTAAGTATTGATATTACAGCTTCTGGCGGAATTAAGGATATTGAAAATATAAAAGAATTAAAAGATATAGGCTTATATGGGGCAATAACAGGTAAAGCTATATATGCTAAAACATTGTCTTTAGAAAAAGCAATAGAAATTTCTAAAGAGGGGAGATAAATGAATGCATACTAAGAGAATTATTCCATGCCTTGATGTAAAAGAAGGAAGAGTTGTTAAAGGAGTTAATTTTGAGGGGTTGGTCGATGTAGGTGATCCTGTTGCTCTTGCAGAATATTATAATAGTCAAGGTGCAGATGAATTAGTATTCCTAGATATAACAGCAACTCATGAAAGACGGGGCATAATGGAAAAAGTTGTTCAAAGTGTAGCTGAAAAAATTTTTATCCCATTTACAGTAGGCGGTGGGCTTCAAACTTTAGATGATATAAAGTTAATACTTAGAGCGGGAGCAGATAAGGTGAGCTTAAACTCAGCGGCTGTTAGAAATAAAATGCTTATAAAAGAAGGAGCTTTCTATTTTGGAAGTCAATGTATAGTATTGGCAGCCGATGCAAAGAAAAGATCTGATAATACAGGATGGAACGTTGTAATAAACGGAGGAAGAATTGATACAGGATTGGATCTGCTAAAGTGGGTTGAAGAAGCAACAGCACTTGGAGCTGGAGAAATTCTTTTAACATCTATGGATGCAGATGGAACTAAAAAAGGCTTTGATTTGGAATTAACAAAAGCTGTAAGTAATATAACTAATGTTCCAGTAATAGCTTCAGGTGGATGCGGTTGTTTAGAAGATTTTTATGATGTATTTAAAAATAATATAGCGGATGCAGCACTTGCCGCTTCTCTTTTTCACTATGGGGAATTAACTGTTGATGAAGTTAAGAGATATTTACATGATAAAAATATTTCAGTACGTATATAAGTTTAATATTATATAAAAAAGCAAATAGCTAGTATATACCTGAAGGGAGAAGAATTGTATGGAGAGTTGCAAGAGAGTAGAGCAAGTTGATTTTGAAAAGATGAATGGATTGATTCCAACTATAGTTCAAGATTATAAAACTAAAGAGGTTTTAATGTTAGCCTATATGTCAAAAGAAAGTTTAAATAAGACATTAGAAGATAATACAACTTGGTTTTATAGTAGAAGTAGAGATGAACTTTGGAATAAAGGAGCAACTTCGGGACATTTTCAGTATGTGAAAGAAATAAAAATAGATTGTGATAATGATACTATTTTGATATTAGCTGAACAAGTTGGGGCTGCATGTCATACAGGAAATAGAACTTGTTTTTATAGAGATTTGTAATTTATAGATGGGAAGTATTGGAGGATTAAAAATGGATGAAAATATAAGAGCTTTATATGAGACTATATTAAAAAGAAAAACGGAAGGTGAAGAGGGATCCTATACGAAGTATCTTTTTGAAAAGGGAACAAACAAGATATTAAAAAAAGTTGGAGAAGAATGTACGGAAGTTATAATTAGTTGTAAAGAAAATAATAAAGAAGAACAGATAAATGAGATTTGTGATCTTACTTATCACTTACTTGTTCTAATGGCTCAAATGAATATTTCAATTGAAGAAGTAGGAGCAGAATTGGAAAAGAGGAGAACTAAAATTAATAATTTTAAAGGTGAGAGAAAACCGATAACAAATGTTTAAATAAATTCTATTTGTAATTAAGCGGTATTATAAGTATAAAAGTAGGATTGTTTGTCTGAACAATCCTTTTTTTGATGTTAAGATGCTGAAATCTGAATAACATAAGTTTTAGAATTACAAAATTTTAACGGTTGATTGTCAATTATAAGTTGAGTATTATAATATTAGATAAACACAAAGTAAGTTTTTTTATTAATTATAGGCAAGAATACTTATAATATCAAATATAAAAAAGAAAACCTGTATATATAGTACAGGTTTTCGCATGTCCACTCGAGAAAGGAAATAAATGAACATGTTATTGTGGGTTTATAAAATTTTATGGCGATAAACCATAAAGTGTATGGGCATATTTGTTACAATATTGATAATTTAATTATACAATAATCACAAAAAAAAACAATAATTTTTTATATTATGACAATTAAAATATAAGGGGAATAAGTAAGGTTTACGTTGCTAAGCAAATGTCTTTTTGTATAGAAAAAATTATAAGAATTTATAGGTGTATAATATAGATATTATGTAGAAACTAATTTAAATTTGATATAGATTTAGAAGTGAAAATTTTTAATTATTATATTAATATATAAATTCAATATTAAAATATATAATGACAAGTTTAAAAATAAAATAATATGTGTAGGAGAAAAAAATGATTAAAATATATAAGGAAGACTTATTGAAAAACACTATAGATTATGAAGAGTATTCAGAAAATGTTTGTAAATTAACACTAGAGGAACTTAAAAAAGAAGGGTTATTGCAATGCGGAGGCTGCTGTTTAAAGGGAGAAAATAAAAAGGATAAGTGCTCAAATTGTAATAGCAAGAACAGTTGTAAAAAATAATATTATCTTTTGATCTAGGATTATATGATTACAAAAATATAAAATATATTGTAGATTTAAACAAAAGAATAATATATAATGAATTTGTTTATATTATAATACATTAGAAAGATTTGGAGGGGGCCATCTTTGGGAAAGCCAAGTATTTTTAGTAGAGAATATGAAAAAAGGATGAAGCGAAGAAGAAGAAATGCGATAATAATATTTTTGGCAATAATATTAATAACATCTGCGCTATCAATTAAAATAGCGTATAATCCAATAGATTATAAAAATATTAAACAAAATATACAGGCATGGATTGATAGTGATACTAATAATTCTTCAGAACAAACTAAAGCAGAAAAAGAAGAAACATCTGATGAAAAAAAAGATGAGGAGGTAGTTGAAGAAGAGCCTCAAAAACCGGTAGAAGAATATATAAATATAACTCTAGCGAGTGGAAATATTGCAAAAGCAATTTATGTAGATGATGCTAATGCTGGAAAAGTTTTTAAAACTTTAGATACTAATGATAGTGGTGTTAGTTACAGCATAAGTCCATCTGGTAAGGAAATAATTGTAGGAGATACAAATTCAATAATTACTCTATATAATTTAGATGGAACAAACAAGGTGATATCAAAAGATCAATATGTATCTACAAGTGGAAGTGTTTTTACTAAAGAAGCTACAATTCAATCAAATCCAAAATACTTATGGAATCAGAATCCAAAATTTATTAGTGAAGATAAAATAATATTTGTAACTAATAGGCCATATTTTGGAGCTGGAAATCTTAAAAAGTATGTATGGATGACTGATACTTCAAATAATGAAGATAAGGTTATCTGGGATTTAGCTGGAGCTAATATAGAAATTGGTGAAAAGGAAGAAAAAGGCGTTAAAATTACTGTTGATGGTAGAGTTTATTTTATCGATGTAAATGGTAATTATATTCAATAGAGATAATATTAATAAATTATTTGATAAGATTTAAGTGTTTATGGTATAATGACTTAGTTAAATTAGATGCACACTATTTAGGAGGAAAGAATAAAATGAAAGCTAAAGTGGAAAAAATAGAAACAAATGTGATAAAATTAGAAATAAGGGTTGAAGCTGAAAAATTCGATGCAGCATTAACTAAAGCTTATAATAAGAATAAGAGCAGATATAATATACCTGGATTTAGAAAAGGAAAAGTTCCTATGGCAATGGTTAAAAAGTTCTATGGAGTTGAAGTATTCTATGATGATGCTGTTAATTTTGCTATAGATGAATCATATCCAGAAGCATTAAATGCAGAAAATATTAGACCTGTAGATTATCCACAAGTTGATATAGTAGAATTAGGAGAAGGTAAAGAATTAGTTTATACTGCTACAGTTACTACTTATCCAGAAGTAGAACTTGGAGAGTATAAAGGATTAGATATAAAGAAGCCTGTATATGAAGTAGAAGATACTGAAATAGATAAGCAAATTAAAGAAATGCAAGAAAAAAATGCTAGAATAGAAGTTAAAACAGAGGGAAATATAGCTAAAGGGGATATAGCTGTTATTGATTTCAAAGGATACATAGATGGAGTTGCTTTTGAAGGTGGAGAAGGCTCTGATTATTCTTTAGAAATAGGTTCTGGTACTTTCATTGATAATTTTGAAGAACAATTAATCGGTTTAGCAGTTGGGGACAAAAAAGAAGTAAATGTTACTTTCCCAGAAGCTTACGGAAAAGAAGAATTAAACGGAAAACCAGCAATGTTTGAAGTTGAAATTAAGTCAATTAAAGTTAAAGAATTGCCAGAATTAGATGATGAATTTGCTAAAGATGTATCAGCAGTTGACACATTTGCAGAATTAAAAGAAAATCTTAAAAAGACATTAGAAAAAAATAACGATGAAAAAGCAGAAAGAGAATTCGAAGAAGCTGTTATAACTGCAGTAATTGAAAACTCAAAAATGGATATTCCAGAAGTTATGATAAATAAAGAAATTGATGCCATGATGCAAGATCTTGAAGGAAGATTAAAATATCAAGGTTTAAGCTTAGAACAATATATGGAATTCACAGGAAATACAACTGAAAAAATGAGAGACTTTATGAAAGAAAATGCAGAAAGAAAAGTTAAAGCTGATTTAGTTCTTGAAGCTATTGCAAAAACAGAAGAAATTAAAGCAACTGAAGAAGAATTAAATGCAAGAGCTTTAGAATTAGGAAAGATTTATGGACCAAAAGACCCAGAAAAAATGGCTAAAATCTTAGTTAAGTCTCAAAGAAACATGATTGAAAAAGACATAATATTAGAAAATACTTTAAAATTCTTAAAAGAAAATTGCAAATAATTTATTTTAATATATAATATAAAATAAGAATGCCAATTATAAATTGCCAGAAAAAAATTTTTTTCTGGCAATTTATTCAAATAATAATTAACAAAGTAATAAAAAAAATATATAATTAGAATTAGAAAAAGTATAATAGTAAAAGGAGGATTTATATGGCTTTAGTACCTATGGTTGTAGAACAAACAAGTAGAGGAGAACGTTCCTATGATATATTTTCAAGATTATTAAAAGAAAGAATAATCATGTTAAGTGGAGAAGTAAATGATGATAGTGCTAATTTAATAGTAGCACAATTATTATTTTTAGAAAGTGAAGATCCAGATAAAGATATATATCTATATATAAATAGTCCAGGAGGATCAATAACAGCTGGAAATGCTATATATGATACTATGCAATATATTAAGTGTGACGTATCAACAATATGTATAGGAATGGCAGCTTCAATGGGAGCATTTTTACTTTCTTCTGGAACAAAAGGAAAGAGATTTGCACTTCCAAACGCTGAAGTTATGATACATCAACCACTAGGCGGTTTTCAAGGTCAAGCAACAGATTTTGAAATACATGCTAAAAGAATATTAAAGATGAAAGAAACTTTAAATAGAATTTTAAGTGAAAATACTGGTAAGCCTTTAGAAACAATTAAAGCAGATGTAGAAAGAGATAACTTCATGTCTGCAGAAGAAGCTAAAGCTTATGGGTTAGTTGATGAAGTAATAACTACGCATAAAATAGGAAAAGATAAATAAGATTGAATTTTCAATTTATACGTTTTTAAGTGAGGTGAATGTATGGCTAAATATGATGAAAAGAAGCAGTTAAAGTGTTCTTTCTGCGGCAAAACTCAAGAACAAGTAAAAAGATTAATTGCAGGTCCGGGAGTATATATTTGTGATGAATGTATTGATTTATGTTCTGAAATTATAGCAGATGAATTCCAAGAAACTGTTGATTTTGACCCTAAAAGTGTACCAAAGCCAAATGAGATTAAAGAATACTTAGATTCTTATGTCATTGGGCAAGAAAGAGCAAAAAAATCTTTAGCAGTAGCAGTTTATAATCATTATAAAAGAATTAATACTAATAAAGAAGATATTGATGTTGAATTATCAAAAAGTAACATTTTACTACTAGGGCCAACTGGTTCAGGTAAAACACTACTTGCTCAAACATTAGCAAGATTTTTAAATGTACCTTTTGCAATTGCTGATGCTACAACATTAACAGAAGCTGGATATGTTGGAGAGGATGTAGAAAACATTCTTCTTAAACTAATACAGAATGCAGATTATGATGTAGAAAAAGCTGAAAGAGGCATTATTTATATAGATGAAATAGATAAAATTGCTAGAAAATCAGAAAATCCATCTATTACTCGTGATGTATCAGGTGAAGGTGTTCAACAAGCATTGTTAAAGATACTAGAAGGAACTGTTGCATCTGTTCCTCCACAAGGTGGAAGAAAACATCCTCATCAAGAGTTTATCCAAATAAATACTTCTAATATATTATTTATTTGTGGTGGAGCTTTTGATGGTGTTGATAAGATAATAGAAAATAGAACAAGAAAGAGTTCTATGGGATTTGGAGCACAAATTCAAGCTAAACATGAAAAGGATGTTGGAAGCTTACTTAAAGAAATTATGCCAGCAGACTTATTAAAGTTTGGGCTAATTCCTGAATTTGTTGGAAGACTTCCAATACTAGTTACGTTAGAGTCTTTAGATAAAGAAGCTTTAATTCAAATTTTAACTAAACCTAAAAATGCTCTTGTAAAGCAATATAAGAAATTATTCGAGCTAGATGATGTTAAGTTAGAGTTTGACGAAAAGTCATTAATCGCAATAGCAGAAGAAGCGATTAGCAGACAGACAGGTGCTAGAGGTTTAAGAGCTATTATTGAAGATATAATGAATGAAATAATGTATGAGATACCTTCTGATAATAGAATAACTAATGTTATAATAACTGAAGAGGCTATTAAAGAGAAAAAGCAGCCTAGAATTGAAAGAGTAGAAGAAGGAAAGATTAGACCTACTTTAGTAAAAGCTAGAACTAAGAAAGATATTGAATCAGCTTAATTATTAGCGAGAATAATAAGTCAGTATATATTTTTTAATATATACTGACTTATTTAGCGTTTTTTACAAGTTTTTAGTATTTTAAATATTGGATTATTTTTATTTATATTTCAAAATCAAGAATATATTTGCAATAATAAGCAAATAATACTAATAATAAAAATTGAAGGAGGCAAAGTATATTTACTTTAGTAATAATAAGGAAATAAAATGTATATATTAGTAAAGGTAAGTATATTTAAAGATTATGACAAATATATTAATGATTTTGCAAATTATAGTTCTAATTCTCATGGTTTATGTTATGTGTAATGCAATAAGTAAACCACAAAAAAATAGGGAGATAATAATTGATAGGGAAAATACTAAGGAATTAAATAATCTAAATAGATTAAGACAAATAAGTTTATCTAAGCCACTTACTGAAAAAAGTAGACCATCTAGTTTTGATGAGGTAATAGGGCAAGAAAAAGGTATTAAAGCATTAAAGGCTGCTCTTTGCGGACCGAATCCTCAACATGTTATAATTTACGGACCACCAGGGGTTGGAAAGACGGCGGCAGCTAGATTGGTGTTGGAGGAAGCTAGAAAATCTAAACTATCGCCATTTACAGAAAAGTCAAAATTTGTTGAGTTAGATGCAACCACATTGAGATTTGATGAGAGAGGAATAGCAGATCCGCTAATAGGTTCAGTGCATGATCCGATTTATCAAGGAGCTGGTTCTTTAGGTATAGCTGGAATTCCGCAACCAAAGGCAGGAGCTGTTACAAAAGCTCATGGAGGTGTATTATTTTTAGATGAGATTGGAGAGCTTCATCCAATTGAGTTAAATAAGTTATTAAAGGTATTAGAAGATAGAAAAGTGTTTTTAGATAGTTCATATTATAGTTCAGAAGATGCTAATATGCCTAAGTACATAAAGGAAGTATTTGAGAATGGGCTTCCTGCAGATTTTCGATTAATAGGAGCAACAACAAGAGCGCCACATGAAATCATACCAGCTATAAGATCAAGATGTGTTGAAATCTTTTTTAGAGCATTATTGCCTGAAGAAATAGAGAAAATAGCTGAAAATTGTGTTAATAAAGTTGGATTGCAAATTTCAAAAGATGGTGTTGAAGAAGTAAGTAAATATTGCACAAATGGCAGAGAAGTAATAAATTTGATTCAGCTGGCATCTGGAATTGCTATTAATGAAGATAGAAGTGAGATTACATTAGATGATATTAAGTGGGTATTAGAGAATGGACAGTATAATAAAATAATTTCAAATAAGATACCATCTCAATCTAGAGTTGGGGTTGTTAATGGATTAGCAGTATATGGAGCAAACATTGGAATGTTAATGCCTCTTGAAGTTAGTTGTAAGAAAGTTACAGGTAGAAGAGGCGAACTTAAAATAACTGGAATAGTTGAAGAGGAAGAGATAACTAATAACAATAAAAAAATAAAAATGAAAAGCACTGCTTTTGCATCTGTTCAAAATGTGCTTACAGTATTAGATAATTTATTCGATTTATCAACTGATAGATATGATATACATGTAAATATATCAGGAGGAATACCAGTTGATGGCCCATCAGCTGGTATAAGTATTGCAACAGCTATCTATAGCGCTATAACTAAACAGAAAATAAATAGGTTTGTTGCTATGACTGGAGAAATAAGCATATTAGGATCTGTAAAAGCTATAGGAGGAGTTAAGGCCAAAATATCTGCAGCATTTAAAGCTGGTGCAAAAAAAGTTATAATTCCACAAGAAAATTATGATGAATCACTACATGAAATATGTGAAATAGAAATAATTCCTGTAACAAATTTTAAAGAGGTAATTAAGTTGGCTATAGAAGAAGATATAATTAATGAAAGCGAGCGAGAAATATTATCAGCTGAAGGCAATAACATTTTGAATAACTTGTAAAGTTATATTTTTAATTAGTACAGTAAAATATGAATAAATCTTAATATTTTTACACTTTTTCTTTTAAAATTAATATATTATGTTATAATAGATAAACTAAATAGTATTTATAGTAATGTATATGCTGTTTTATTAAACAAAATTATTGTAAGTTTACAAAGCAAGTGACTAGGTATATTTGTTTTGTAAACTATACAATATATAATGAGTTTTTTATTTTTAGAATCATTGAAAAAAATATTTATTATGTGTATACTAGATAAGTCAAAATAAATAATGTAATTAAGATATGGGGGGAAATAGTACTATGAAAAAGCTATATACGATTCCGCTAATTCCTTTAAGAGGATTGACTGTTTTTCCTAGTGTGGTTGTACATTTTGATGTGGGAAGAGAAAAATCCATAGCAGCTATTGAACAAGCTATGTTAGATGAACAAGAAGTTTTTCTTGTAGGCCAAAAAGATTCAATGATAGAAGAACCTAATCAAGATGAAATATATTCGATTGGAACCATATGTAAAATAAAGCAAATCTTAAAGATGTCTGATAATACTATTAGAGTTCTTGTGGAAGGCCAAGAAAGAGGTAAAATAGTTAAATATATAGAGGAAGAAGAAAGTTATATAAAAGTTTCAGTAAAAAAATTAGATGATAAAGTGGTTAAGAATGAGGAATTAGACGCCTATATTAAATTCTTGGATAAAGAATTTATGAAACTACTTAAGTTAAGTGAAGATAATTTTGGAGAAGCAGTTAAATCAATAGATTCACTGGAAAAACCAAGTCAGTTTGTAGACATGGTAGCTTCTTATGCAATAACTGATGAAAAGCTTAAGCAAGAAATTTTGGAAATAGTAGATATAACGAAGAGAGTAGAGAAAGTATTAGAAAGAATTAAAATAGAGATTTCTATAGCAAAAATCCAAAAAAAGATTGCTAATAAAGTAAAGAATACAGTTGCGAAAGAGCAGAAGGAATTTTATCTAAGAGAGCAGTTGCGTGCTATTCAAGAAGAATTAGGTGAAGATGATGAGGACAAGAAGGAAATAGCTAAGTATGAAGAAAAAATCAAGAAAGCTAAACTTCCTAGTGAAGTTAAAGAAAAGGTTAATTACGAGTTATCAAGACTTAAAAATATGAGTCCTACGTCATCAGAAGGCAATGTTGTAAAGGCATATTTAGACTGGGTATTGGATATCCCTTGGGGTAAGAATACAAAGGAAAATATTAATGTTGCTAAAGCAAGAGAGGTTTTAGATAATGAACACTATGGATTGGAAGACGTTAAAGATAGAATTATAGAGTATTTGGCAGTAAAACAATTCAGTAAGTCTCAAAAAGGACCTATTCTTTGTTTGGTTGGCCCTCCAGGTGTAGGAAAGACATCTATAGCAAAATCTATAGCTAATGCCATTAATAGAAAATATACAAGAATATCTGTAGGTGGAATGAAGGATGAAGCTGAAATAAGAGGTCATAGAAAGACATATGTTGGTGCGATTCCAGGTAGAATAGTCTATGCAATGAAAGAGGCAAAATCTATGAATCCATTAATGCTTTTTGATGAGATAGATAAAATTAGTTCAAGCTATAAAGGTGATCCATCTGATGCATTATTAGAAATATTAGATAGTGAGCAAAATAAAGATTTTAGAGATAGTTATTTAGAAGTGCCAATGGATTTGTCTAAGGTTATGTTTATAGCAACAGCAAACTCTTTAGAAACCATACCAAGGCCGCTTTTAGATAGAATGGAAGTTATTGAAGTATCTGGATATACGTATGAAGAAAAATTCAATATAGCTAAAAATCATCTTATTCCTAAGATATTTAAAGAACTTGATATTCCACAAGATAAAATTGAGATAGAAGATGATTCTATTAA
This sequence comes from Clostridium beijerinckii, assembly GCF_036699995.1. Taxonomy (NCBI): domain Bacteria; kingdom Bacillati; phylum Bacillota; class Clostridia; order Eubacteriales; family Clostridiaceae; genus Clostridium; species Clostridium beijerinckii. The sequence continues at coordinate 1,571,013 of NZ_CP144906.1, forward strand.
AATGGTCATTGAAGGATATACAAGAGAATCAGGAGTTCGTGGGTTAGAAAGAAAATTAAGTTCTTTAATAAGAAAAGTATTAGCAGAAATGTTAAAAAGAGAACAAAAAGAATTTTTGATTAATAATGAAAGCGTTGAAAAATTATTAGGTAAGAAGACGTTTGATTTTGATCAAATAGACAAAGTGGACAAGGTTGGAGTAGTTACAGGAATGGCATGGACTGCATATGGAGGCGATACGCTTCCAATAGAAGCTATGGTTATGACTGGTTCAGGAAAACTTGAACTTACAGGTAAGCTTGGAGATGTTATGCAAGAGTCGGCAAGAACAGCATACAGTTATGTTAGAGCTAATGCGATTAAGTTTGGGATAAATGAAACTTTTTATAAGGAAAAGGATATTCATATTCACGCACCAGAAGGTGCAGTGCCTAAGGATGGTCCATCGGCAGGCGTGACTATGGTAACTGCACTTGTATCAGCACTATCTGGTAAGAAGGTTAAGCATAATGTAGCAATGACAGGTGAAGTTACATTAACAGGAAGAGTGCTTCCGATTGGTGGGCTAAAGGAAAAATCTTTAGCAGCATTTAGAGCAGGAGTAGATACTATAATAATTCCTAAAGAAAATGAGAAAGATATAGATAAGATACCGAATTCGATTAGAAATAGCTTGAATATTATTTCAGCTAAAGAAGTTAATGAGGTATTGAAAAATGCACTAATTGGAGAGGATACTAATGAGAATTAAGAAATCAGATTTTATTACGTCAGCAGTAAAGAAGAATCAATATCCTATAGATAATAGAGTGGAAGTTGCATTTGTTGGAAGATCTAATGTAGGAAAGAGTTCGCTGATAAATTCATTAACCAATAGAAAAAAACTTGCAAAGGTTAGTCAGACTCCAGGAAAAACTAGATTAGTTAACTTTTTTCTTATAAATGATGATTTTTATTTAGTTGATTTGCCTGGATATGGATATGCAAAAGTTTCAAAGGCGGAGAAGGATAGCTGGGGGAAAACTGTTGAAATGTATTTGACTGGAAGAGAACAGCTAAAAAGAGTTGTTTTGCTTGTAGATTCAAGGCATAAGCCAACAGGTGACGATATAATGATGCATGAATGGATAAAACACTTTGGTTATGATGTTATAGTAGTTGCTACAAAGAGCGATAAACTTACACGGAATGAATTGAAGAAAAACGAGAAGGTTATAAAAGAAACGCTCAAATTAAATCCAGATGACAAATTATATTTTTTCTCATCATTAAATAAAGATGGGAAAGATGAACTAATAGATAATCTTTTCTTAGAATTTGCGACAGATTTAGATTAGTAAAATACTTTTTATAAATTTTTGCATAATAGTAAACAAATAACCTCTTACAGATATAATATTTGTAAGAGGTTATTTCTATTTAAGTAATGACATTATTTCTTAAAATAGTTGATAAAAAATTTAAATAATTATAAGTTATAAAAAATAGTGTCAAAAATTTTAGGTAGGAATAATATATAGTATAAAAAAGAAAAAAATATTTCCAAGGAGGAATAAATATGGAGATGAATGATATCCTAAATGGTTTAAATTCATGTGATGACGATTGTTGTGATAACAGTTCTAGTTGCGGGCCAAACTTCGGAGGACCAGGTATAGGAGGATTTCCAGGAGCAGGTTATGGCTTTGGACAACAAGGATTTGGAAATGCTTGTGGCTGCGGATTTGGTAGCTGGATTTGGATTTTATTAATATTATTTTACTGTGGATGCGGCAGAAATAGACGAGGAAATGACTGCTGCTGTGAAAAAAAAGAATGCTGCTGTGAGAAAAAAGAGTGTTGCTGCGGTAGCGGAAGCGGAAGCTATGGTAGTGGATTCTTAAGCAACTGCTCACCATATTTGTTTATATTAGTAATACTATTCCTTTGCAATAATAACTTTAATGGTGGCTGTGGAATTGGAGGCGGATTCAATCCTGGCTTAGGCGGAGGATATAATAACAATTTTGGTTGCGGTGCTAGCTGCTAAAATTCTGAATTTTTAGGAAGGAGAGATAAATATGTCTAGAAAGAAGAATAAATGTTGCTGTGAAAAGAAACATCATGAGTGCTGCTGTGAGTCTAATAATTCAGGTTTATTTGGAGGCGGAGGAAGTGGCTGCACACCAATTATATTCCTATTAATAGCATGCGGATCAGGTTTATTAAACTGCAATAAATCTTATTTGATTATTTTACTATTCTTATTATGTGGTGGCTGTTTCACTGACTTTTTAGGAAGTGGAAACCAAGGTAGTTATTGCTGCTAGGATAGTGGATAGAGGGCTTTAAAGCCCTCTAAAAAAATGCATAAAAATATAAACATTTTTAGAATGATATACATATATTAAAAAGAGACAATTTTAAGTGAGAGGATTTTAAAATGGCTAAGCATAAACATAGAGAACAAGGTCAAACATCAAGTGATACTAGTTCTAATATTAATGATAATGCTAGAAATGCACCTTTTGGAATTGATCCTATGCAGTTAATGGGATTACTAGGTGGAAATTTTGATATGAATAATATGGGGAATATGTTAGCTTCAATGAATACAAATGGATTTAATTTGGGAAATTTAAATTCAATAGCTCAAATGATGGGGTTAAATTTAGATAATAACTTATTTCAAGGAAATATGAGTGGAAGTCAAAGTAATGTAAATAATAAGAATATGTATTCAAATCCTAAAGAATATTCTAGCAATACGAATCCTAAAAATTCTGAAAATCTAAATGAAGATAAAGGTGTTAAAAAGAGCAATGTTACAACCAATAAAAACATTAAGGATAAGGATGCGAACTTAGAATTTTTAATGGCAATTAGAAGCTATGCTCATCCGGATAGAATAAAGTTTATTGATAGAATCATTGAAGCTTATAAGAATGGAGAACTCAAAGAAGCGTAAAAAATAAAAATTATTTTTTAAATTGTGTATACAAAAAGAAATCATGTCAATAATATTAATGTAATAGAGAAAGTATTCTCTTACAAACTTAATGGATTATTATTAAGTAAGACTTGATTTAGATAGGTATTTCCATCTAAAATCTAGTTAAACTTATCCAGAAGTTTAATGCCGTTTGGTTAACATTTAAAGAGTTTGATGTGTTAATGGCAGTTCAACTATCGGATAAATTTTTTACTTCATTAAGTAACCCCTCATCCCCCTTTAGGCCGCTAATGCGGCCTTTTATATTTATTTAGCTTTTTGTATACTATTTATTTTATAAGAAGAACCTTGCTTTTCAAAATCTATTAATAATATCAACTCACTCTTATTATTTGTACCTTTAAGATTGCTTTTTTCAAAAGATAGTCTCCACCTTATAGCTGACGGCTCTAATGAGTCAGTCCACTTATAATCATAGAAAAAGGCATTTTGAAAAGTATACGAATAATTATCTTTGTCTAAACTCCAAAGTAAAGATAAATTCTCCTTGTCAATTGCAGAAGAGAAGATATCAGGAAGATCATCAACTACGTAAGGAAGTTCAACTAAATTAATAAAACTTGTTGCAGAATCTAATGATGGAAGATTTGTATTATCCTTACTAGTATCTAAAATATCATTATTAATGAGCATAAAGCTATTTAATGAAGAAAGCCCTTCTGATGATGATATTGAATAACATTGAGGAGTCTTAGAATTTTTACAATCCAATATACCAAAAATATTATTATTACTTGAATAAAGCAAATCAAAGTTTTTCTTATTCCACTTAAATACATAAGAGGTAGATTTATTATTTTTAGAGCCAAGAAGTATAATTTCAGGAATATTATCTCTAGAAAGATTATGAAAATAAACTTTAGGCTCAAAATGAAGATTAGTTGTGAAAAGTGTTTTGTCACTAAGCTGATTTGAAAGATAATGATCATTATCAAAACAATTTATATTAAAATCAACCTTATTTTGTGAACTTAATAATTGAAAAGTATCTTTTTTGCCATCACCTGTTAAGTCGTATTGTGTATTTTGGGTAATGTTTATTGGAGACATAGTTTGTAAGGACTTAAACTTATTAGAAATAAAGTAAACCATACTTAAAATTAAAAATAATGCTGATATATATAGTACTGAGTTTACTAAAATCCTTTTCTTTAATATTATGATTTTCATTATGTATCACCTCAATAAATTATATGTTGATATAGTGATGCATATTAATAATATAAAAGCGATAAAATAAAAAAAGACCATAACTTCAAGCAAAATATTTCTTGCCTAAGTTATGATCAGGATGAAAAAGATAACAATTATTTGCAGTTGCTACAATAACCATAAAAATAAACCTTATTTGAAACAATCTGATAATCAGTATGCTCTTTTGCCAAAGCATTAAGATTATCTAGAGATAGATCTTTAAAATCATCTACTCTTCCGCAACTTAAGCATTGTAAGTGAGGATGAGGTAATAAATTACCATCATATCTAAAGTTTCCTTCACCAACATTTATTTCTTGAATTAATCCTACATCAACTAATGTTTTTAATGCTTTATATACAGTAGCTAAACTCATAGTTGGATATTGGATATGAATATCAGAATAAATAACGTCTGCTGAAGGATGAGAAGTAGTATTAATTAAATAGTTATATACTGCAAGTCGTTGAGGAGTTAATTTTAGCTTTTTTTCTTTGAAAACTGAAGCTATTTGATCCATTTTAAAAACCTCACTTCTATTAGTTTTATGTATCGATTATAGCATAGAAATAAAGAAGGAGTCAACTAATTAATTAATACTATTTTTAAACAATTATTATTATTTAGAGAAATATTGTTAATAAAAATGCAAAGAAAAAGATTGAGTTTGCTTAATTTGAACATTTAATTATAAATAAACACGCAATTTCAATTAATTTTCTGATAATTGAATGAAAATATCAAAAATTTGTTGTACATTAAAGAAAAGTCTGTTAAAATATAACTAAGCAGAGTGTGTTAATTAATTAACATACTATAGTAATTATAATTACTATTTCTACAAAAAAATGATAATTTTTATTACAGACTTAATCAAAATCATTTAGCCTATGATAAAAATATAAATAGAAATTGATGAGGAGGCGTATTTTTGTGGGAAAATATAAAGTTGGGGACGAATTAATAATTGTAAATGATCCAAGCAAGGATAATGAGAAGTTAAAGGAATTAACAAAATTAACTGTTGATGGAGACTTCGCACAAATATCTTGGGGAATAAAAATATTAGAAGTAGAATATGACAAGCCATATGTGACATTAACTTATAAAAATGTTAAAGGCGAGAAAAATAAAGTTTTTTCTGAATGTAGAGACATAGAGAACTTTGATAAAGAAAAAGTTTTGGAAAAGGCATTACTTAGAGCATTCCAAAATGAACTTATAAATATATCAGTTGTTAAGAATATTTGTCAAATATAATTATAAAAATTAAGGAGCATTATAAAAAATGCTCCTTAATTTTACATAGAATTCCATTGTAAAATCTTTACTTTTAAGGGCGTTTGTAATATAATGAATTCATAAATTTATGAGATTTATAAATTATTAGGATGAGAAAAGGATGGCGGGTTTTATGAGTAGGTGTCCATTTTGGTCAACAACAAAAGAGAAAGTGGAGTGTTATAGTGAATGCCCTATAAAAAGTGAATCATTAAAAGGGCAAGATGATAAGCTTTGCATTTTTAATGAATGTAGTGAGTCAAGCAGTATCGATTTTAAGGAAATTATGAAAGAAGACTACGGTTTTCTAAATTTGCCTATATATGATGACGAAAAGAGAACAAATATTAACTATTAATGCTAAAGAAATATAGATTAGAATATATGAAAATATTCTAATCTATATTTTTATTGATAAAAGAAGTATATGTTTATTTGATCTATAAAAATATTATAATATTTATAGATAAGTTCGCGAATTAACTTAGTTTTGTAGAGTTTTACTCTTGTGCTTCATAAGAGTTTGTATATTTATGAAGAAGAGAATGTTTTAAAGACCATAAATTTTGTGATAAATCAACATAATAAGTATGAGGATTTTCAAATCTAAGTACTTCAGGCCACAGCTTATCAGTTTCAAGTTTTGAAAAATCTTTTATTTCTAAAACTGTAGGAGATTTATACACGCACTTTCCACTTTTGAATATTGGTGATTGAAGTTCTTTAGTGTAATAGTTCTTGATTTTTTTTCTCTTCCATGTATGAATAGGGTCGAATATTATTAATGGTTCATTCTCGTTAATGTTTTCATCTCTTAAAGTAATTAAATCCGCAATGGCCTTGTGAGAGTTTTTATCAAATATTCTTATTATCTTCTTAAAACCTGGATTTGTTATTTTTTCTTCATTTTCGCTTATTTTAATTTTAGGGATAATGTCATTATCACCTTCCAATGCAACTAATTTATAAACGCCGCCAAAAACTGGTTCTGACTTAGCAGTTATAAGTCGCTCACCAACTCCAAAAGAGTTTATACATGCACCTTGATCTAATACATCTTTTATAATATGCTCATCAAGAGAGTTAGAAACTACAATTCCACAATCTTCATATCCAGCTTCATCTAACATCTTTCTGCATTTTCTTGTTAGATAAGTAATATCGCCAGAATCTATTCTTATGCCACGAGGTCTCTTGCCAAGAGGTTTTAAAACTTCATTAAATACTTTTATTGCATTTGGAATTCCTGACTTTATGACATTGTAGGTATCAATAAGTAATACACAATCATCTGGATAAATTTCAGCCCAGGCTTTAAAAGCATCATATTCTGTATCATATAATTGAACCCAACTATGAGCCATAGTTCCAACAGCAGGGATATTAAACATTCTGTCTGACATAGTGCAGGCTGTTGAACTACATCCGCCTATAATAGCTGCTCTAGCACCATAAATTGCACCATCATAACCTTGAGCTCTTCTTGAACCAAATTCCATTACAGGACGCCCATCCGCTGCTCTACAAATTCTATTAGCTTTTGTGGCAATCAGTGTCTGATGATTTATTGTTAAAAGAATCATTGTTTCAAGGAATTGAGCTTGAATTACGGGACCACGAACAGTTACAAGAGGTTCGTTTGGAAATACTGGGTTTCCTTCTGGAACAGCCCAAACATCGCAACTAAAATCGAAGTCTCTTAGATAGTCAAGAAATTCTTCGGAGAAGGCGTGTTTATTTCTTAGATAAGTAATATCGTCATCAGTAAATTTTAAAGTACTTAAATAATCAATTAATTGTTCAACTCCAGCCATTATACAGTATCCGCCATCATCGGGGATTCGCCTAAAGAACATGTCAAAATATGCTATTTTGTCTTTAAGTCCTTTACGGAAATAACCATTACCCATAGTCAATTCATAAAAATCAACTAACATCGTTAAATTTCGTTCATCCTTAACATTAAAACTAGATTTATTATCCATAATAATCTCCTTTAAAAAAACATGTAAATAATTTTATTTTATAATTATCGTTTAATCCATTATAAATTAAAATGCATAAAACTATTGTACATCTATAAGAGTTTGATTACAATATAGTTGCTTATAACTTAAAATCAGACATATATTAATTTTTTGAATTTAAGTAGAAAATATTCAGTATTATGAGAGGAAAATGAAATTCATATAGTAATTATGGAAAGAATTTAAAATATGTAAGTCTTATATAAAGAAATTCATAAATGCTGAAATGTAAATAGGAATGAAAGAAGGAGCATTACAGTGGGGTACGATCTTGATAAATATCAGATGGATGCAGTAAAGGCAGAAGAAAAAAATGTCTTGATAGTTGCAGCACCTGGATCTGGAAAAACTACGGTTATAATAAATAGAGTTGATTATCTAGTAAAGCATAAAAGAGTAGCTAATGGAAATATAATAGTAATTACATTTACAAAAGCTGCAGCTCAGAATATGAAGAATAGATATGTATCTAAATTCAATACGAACAGTTCACCATTTTTTGGGACATTCCATGGATTATTTTATAAGATACTTTTGAGATGTGGAAGAAATATCGATATAATTGATGGAGCCGTTGTTCACAAAATAGTTAGTAATATTTTAGGCAAATACTTTGATGAAGTTAATGAAGATAAGATTAAAGAAGCAATAAATAACATTTCTTTGTATAAAACTTCAAGAGTTCCTCTAAATGAGTTTAAGCCATCAATTGCAAAAGAAATTTTTGAAGAAGCATTAGAAAAATATGAAGAGTATAAAAGAGAACATAATAAAAGAGATTTTGATGATCTAGCTATAGAAGTATTAGATCTGCTAAAGAATGATAAGAATATGTTGTTGTCTTATAGGAAATTATTCAAGTATGTTTTAGTTGATGAATTTCAAGATTGTGATGAAATGCAAATAGATTTCTTAAGGTTAATAAATGAGGGGGAAGATAATAATCTTTTTGCAGTGGGAGATGAAGATCAATGTATTTATTCTTTTAGAGGGTCAAAGCCAGAGTATATGGTTAACTTTGATAAAATATTTATAGGTGGGAAAAAATATTATTTATCTATAAATTATAGAAGTAGAATGAATATAGTTGATAAATCAAAAGCTGTAATAGGCTATAATGAAAAGCGAAATAATAAAGATATAAAATGGAATAAAGAGTGTGATGGCATTGTTAAGTGGTTTAATCCATATAATGAAAAGATGCAGGCAGAAAGTTTGACTGATATAGTTATAAATAATAAAACTTTAGGAATTAATTATGAAGAAAATGCAGTATTGTATAGGACTAATATAGAGTCTATGTCTATTATTGATGTATTAACTAAAAGAAAGATTCCATTTACGCTACTTGATAGAGAATATAATTTTTTTGAGCATTTTATTTGTAGAGATTTAATCTCATACTTAAGATTAAGTGTAGATGAGTTCGATAGAAATAGTTTCTTGCAAATAATAAATAGGCCTTTCAGATATATAAGTAAGGGAAATTTATTTTATATAAAAAATTATGATAGAGAAGAAAGTCCATTCACTATAATGATTAGCAAAGATGATACACCACCATTTCAAAAGAAAAAACTCGATGAGCTAAGAAAGGATATAAACTATTTAAATAAGATATCTTTATCATCAGCAATCGCATATATAGTAATGGATTTAGGATATAGAGATTATCTTCAGGAATATGCTAATAAATTTAATCAAAGTTTTGAGGATTTAGAAGATATAATAGAAGAATTTAAATTATCAGCAGAAGGATATAAAACTATATTTGAATTTCTAGAACATATAGAGGAAGTAAAACAAAGTATAGAGGAAAGTAAAAGAAAAACTAAGAGAGAAGGCGTTATCTTAAGTACTATACACGGTGTGAAAGGAATGGAGTTTAAAAATGTCTATGTTATAAATTGTGTAGAAGAAACAATCCCACATTCAAATAGTATAAAAGATAATATAGAAGAGGAGAGAAGGCTTTTCTATGTTGGAATAACTAGGGCAATAGATAACCTTTATCTATTTTCTCCGAGAAGCAGGAAAGGCCAATTTAAGGATGTTTCGAGGTTTATTATCGAAGGAAAATTAAATGATATGCCAGTTGATACTTATGGATACGAGATTGGAAATAAAGTAGCCCATAGAACGTATGGTATTGGAGAGATTGCTGGATTTGATGAAAATGACAAAGATAAGATTAAATTGAAGTTTGATGATGGAATTTTTAGAAGTTTTTCTTTGAAAATTTTGGTTGATAACAATTTAATATCAAAATGTTAAATTAAAAAGATAATAATTAAATTTAAGTTGGTAGAACTCCATTCATGTAACAGTTGAGAAATTATTATGTGAATGGAGTTATTTTATTGTTAAATTATTTAATCACAAGATTTTTATAATTATCTTTTGTAATCACTTTATCTTTTACCAAATATTTATCAGGAATATTTTTATTAAGTAAAAGATTCTCCATAAGTTCCTGAGCTGCGATTTCTCCAACTTCTGTAGCACTTATGTATGCGGAAGCTATAAGAGGAGAGTTTTCTTTTTGAAATTCATCCTTTGCTACATATCCACCTACCCCTACAGCAACAGAATTTTCTGCAAGACCAGATTGATCCAGTGCTTTTATTGCACCAATGGTGCCAGCTTCATTTGCAGACATGACAAACCAATTTTTTATATTTTTATTAGAGGTTATAGTTGAGGCAGCAGAATAAAAACTTTTTTCTGATTGTCCATTATATTCAGCTTGAAAAATATTTTCTCTTGGAAAGCTTGGAAGTTTATTTTTAAATGTTTCTAATTGTCCTTCAGTTCTAGGTATGCAACTAGATACAGAATCCATTGACATAAGCAGAAGTCCTGAAGAATTAGGATCACTTAATTTATTATTCTTTTCTAAATAATCAACCATGAGACTAGTCATATCCCTTCCGATTTGATTAGAATCTATTCCAACAAATGGTGCAATATAATTACCTTCATCATCAGTGAGAGGATCATCGCAGGCTATAACAGCAATGTTTGATTTCTTACATCTATCTATAGTGATCTTACTTAATTTTTGATCAGGAACGCATATTAATATACCATCTACTTTTTGAGTAATTAAATTATCCAAAGCAGATAAATACACATCAGGATTCATTTTAGCATCTATAGTAATTACATCTTTTGCTCCCATAGCCAAAGCTTTCTTTTTAGCAGCTTCACTTTCTTCCTGAAACCAAGCTTCATCTAAAGTTTTGTAAATAACAGCAATAACTAAATCAGATTTTTTTAAGCTCTGTTTAGAAGTTGTAGTATCACAAGAGAAAGCAAAACTAGATAAAATTATTATTACAACTAAAAGTATTTTCTTATTCATGTAAATATAAATTCCTTTCACAATTGTTAAAATATATATTTGGAGTAGTTATAAATTAACTAAATCACTATATTAGAAATAGGTAATATATAGTATAGATATTATAGATGAACATGTTTAATAAATATTTCTGATTTCGGTAAGCCATCACCCAACTATAGATTTTTAAAATAAGAGTCTCTAAATTGGTTGGGAGTGATACCTGTAACTTTTTTAAATAAGATACTAAATTGTTGAGGACTATTAAATCCAAGTTTGTCTGATATTTCATAAAGCTTATAGTTAGTGGATAAAATTATTTCTTTAGATTTTTCAATTCTAGCTTTTAAAATATACTGCGTAACATTCTCACCTGTTTCTTCTTTAAAGATTCTGCATAAATAAACTTTATGGACATTAATGTTTTCTGCTATATCTGTTAAGCTTAATGATTGATTAAAGAGATTTTTTGTTATGTAATCTATGGAATCAGCAACCTTTTTACTATATTTATTCTTAAAAGAGTTATTAAAATTAATATTTATTATTTTAGTGAAGATCTCAAGAAACCATTCGCTCATTTCTTCAACGGTTTCTTTTGTTGATAATATTTCTATAGGTATATATGAAGTAGAAAAAATATCTTCATAGGCTATAGAATATCTATTACAAGTTCTTACTACTAAATCTAGGAGAGAGGAGTTAATATAGTTTAGATAATTAAACTGCATAAACCCTCGTATATCTTTATCATATAAATGAGTTAATTCTGATTTTAAGTTTTCAATATTATTTTGTTCAATGGATATATTAATGGCATTAATTCTTTTTGTTAAAGTATCAGTATCTAAGTCTAAATTTTTAACAAAGGTATTATTTAAAATTATAGTATCATTGCCTAGGAATACCTTCATTTTAGAAAGTTTAAATGCTTCATCAAAGTATTTCTTTATTTTAAATGGCTTTTTAAAGGTTGAGCTTACACTTATTGTTAAGCTGATATTGTGCATGAGGGAAATCCTTTTCCTTATTTCCTGTGCTAAATAATAACATTCATTTATTATATCTGCTTCACTAATGGTTGGTGTCAAGCGCACAATAGCTGTAAATTCTCCATTTTCACTATAAAAGCATTCTCCAATGTTGAGTTCTTCGATAATTTCAGAAACATTTTTTATTATTTCATTAAGAGTCTTTGTATAAAATTCTTCATCTTCTATATACTTAAAAAAATTATCTATTTGGATGAGGAACAGCACAAAAAGTTTTCCATTTAGATTAAGGTTAAGGTTTTCAATAAGGTTATAACAATCATCTTCACTTATATCATTAAATATAAGCTTTCTTAGTGCAATATCCTTATTTTCCTTTAGGAAATTTAAAAGTTTATGTTCTTTTCTTATTTCACTTTTTTTTATAGTCATATTATCAAGATCAGTTTTAGTCTTTGCTAATATTCCATATAAATCATTAGGTGTTATTAAATCTTTTATCAAGTAGTCTGTTACTCCCATTTTCATAGCTCTTTGCGCATACGTAAAGTCCTCATAGCAGCTTAATATTAAAAATTTTTGAGATTTATTTATTTTCTGTATTTCTTCTATTAAATCTAAACCATCTATAATAGGCATTTGTATATCTGTAATAATAAGATCTGGTTTTATATCAGCATATTTGTCTAGTGCTTCTTTACCATTTGAAGCGCTATATACTATTCGAAAATCAGTTTCTTGCCAGTTTATAATGTACGAGAGAATTTCCCTTGCCGGTATTTCGTCGTCTACAATCATTACCTTATACATGCTGTTTGCCTCCTTTTTTAGAATTAAGGCACATTGACTTGTTATTTTCAGAATGTGCTCTAGTAAATGTATGGAATATTGAATTCTATACAAGTTCCAATTCCTGATTTGCTGTATACTTTTAAGTCATATTCGCTTCCAAAATATAGTCTGAGTCTTTCACTTATGTTATCTAGGCTTATACCATTAAAGCCTTTGTGAGTTGATTTTCTCTTACTAATTCCTACGCCATCATCGATAATTTTTATTTTTATAAAATCTTTTTGTGGAAATATATCTATTTTTATAGTCCCCGCACAACCTTTAGGCACTATTCCATGATAAAGAGAATTTTCAATAAGTGGCTGAAGAATAAGTTTTGGCACTAAACAGTTATTCAATTCTTCAGGAATATTACATACTAGTTTAACTATATCTCCATATCTATACTTCTGTATCTTCAGATAATTTTGAGTGCATGTAAGTTCATCTTTTAAGGTTATAAGTTTTTTACTTGTTGATATGCTTTGTCTTAGCAGACCATTAAATGATTGAATAAGTTCTCTTATTTCATTTTGATTATTTTTTATAGCCAAATAGTTTATTGTATTTAGTGTATTATGTATAAAATGAGGATTTATTTGTGATTGCAGTAAATCCAGCTGGGTTTTCATAGATTCAACTTCAAGCTTCTTGTTTTCCTCTTCTTCCTTATAGATTTGTTCAATTAGATTTTTTATATTGTAAATCATTTTATTAAAACTAATTATTAGATACTTAAGTTCGTCTTCGGTTTTAGCTTCTAGCTTGTCTGGCCATTCTCCATTTTCAAACTTATTCATTGCTTTTGTAATATCATATATAGGATCTGTAATTTTCTTTGAAGTAAAGTGGCTGATAAAAATTACAACTGCGATACTAAAAATACCAATACAATAAATTAACCATCGAATAGAATCGAGGTTTCTGGTTAAAGAGTCCAAAGATATTAATCCAATAACTCTCCATTCTGGATATGCTTCTATAACACTATTAAATTCCATATATTTTACGTTATTAACATTTACAGTATAATTATTAACTTTTTCAAGCATTATATTGTCATAATCAATATTTCCTATTTTATAAATCAGATTACCATTTTTATCAACAATAAAAGTGCTGTCAAAGACTCCATGGCAGTAATCATCTATATTCATAAATAAATTCTTTTTCTTTATATTGATCATAAGGTAGCCGATAAGGGAGTAGTTTTCTTTATCCAAATACCTAGAAAAATAAGTTATAGTTGTTCTTTTTTCATAGTCGGCATTCTCATAATTAAATGGAAAAGTATTAGGAGAAGAAAATTTATCCAAGTATTATAATTGAAAAATATATAGTTATTCGATTTCTTATCTTTGTGATTTTTTTTACCTTCATTGATCATCACCATAGGAAATTATAGCACTAAGAGTATAGGAATTCTAGTGAAGGTATGTACTTAATAGTGGATTTAAATTTATGTACTGGCTAATTATAAATTAAAAATGTGGTGTAGAATATATCTTTAAATAAAAATGATGAATATTTTTAATTGAGTTCTGTATGGAAATCGGAGTAAAGAAATGTTTATTATTTTTTAAAACCAACGATGAAAGAGGGATATATAAAATTTATTTTTAATTAAGTTAATATTTTATAAGAAAAGTTAATAAATAAGATTTTTATAATGGAACGATTTCAATATAATGTGATTAACGATTACAGAAAACAATAACATACTGTAGTTTACGGAAATATGAACAGTTTATATTTAGAGTACTTATTAAAATCAATTATGGAATTCTATGTGAGATGTAAACGTTCGTAATTTTAAAGGAGGAAAAAAGCATGTTAACCGTTATTTCATTTTTATTTTGTATCGTATTAGTAGCAACAATTACGTATCGTAAGCTAAAGGGGCAAAAAAATAATTCAAAAGATTCTTATTTCTTAGGTGGACGTAGTTTGACAGGTGGTGTGATAGGGGCATCTTTATTACTTACAAATTTAAGTGCATCTAATTTTGTAGGTATGAGTGCTCAAGCTTATTCAAGCAATATGAGTGTTATGGGCTGGGAAGTTGGCTCTGGTATTACTCTTGTAATTGTAGCTTTATTTTTACTTCCAAGATATTTAAAACAAGGGGTTACAACTGTGCCTGATTTTCTTGAAGAACGTTTCGATTCAGGTGTTAAAAAGATAGTTTCAATATTATTTTTATTAGGTTATGTTTCGAATCTACTTCCAATAACTCTTTATTCTGGTGCTATTGCATTGGCTCAAATATTTAACGTGCAAGAAATGTTTGGTATAAGCTATACAGCTAGCATTTGGATTATGGTTTGGATTATCGGTATAATAGGATTTATTTATGCTATACTTGGTGGATTAAAAGCAGTTGCAGTATCAGACACATTAAATGGTATAGGACTAGCTATTGGAGGATTAATAGTACCTATATTTGGAATAATATATTTTGGTCATGGAAGCTTTTCAACAGGATTATCAAATATATTAGTTAATCATTCAGATAAATTCAATGCTATAGGAACATCACAAGATCCTATACCTTTTGGAACTTTATTTACAGGAATGCTTTTAGTTAATCTTTATTATTGGGGAACTGATCAAGCAATCATTCAAAGAGCATTAGCAGCTAAAAATTTGGCAGAAGGGCAAAAGGGAATAATTTTTGCAGGACTTTTAAAAGTATTAACACCATTAATAGTTATAGTACCAGGAATAGTAGCTTTTCATATATATGGAGCAGGTGTTGAAAATCCAGACTTATTATATTCAAGACTAGTAAACGATGTATTACCAAAACCTTTGATTGGTTTCTTTGCAGCAGCTATGTTTGGATCAGTATTAAGTGTGTTTAATGGAGTGTTAAATAGTGCATCAACCTTATTTGCATTAAATGTATATAGTCCTGTATTTGGAACAGGAAAGTCTGATAAGGAAATAATATCAAAGGGTAAGATATTTGGACTTGTGTTAGCTATAATTTCAATGACTATAGCACCATTTATAATGTATGCACCACAAGGATTATTCCAATACTTGCAAACAGTAAATGGTTTCTTCAATGTGCCTATATTCACAATAGTTTTTATAGGATATGTAACAAAAAAGGTACCGGCTATAGCAGCAAAAATATCAATAATATTTTTTGTATTAACTTATGGAACACTTCAATTAATAATAAAACCAGAAATGCATTTCCTTCATCAATTAGGAATCTTATTTGTAATCACATGTATGATTATGCTAATCATTGGTAAAATAAAACCAAGAGAAAAGGAATATGTGTTAAAAGACAATAAAGTAGTAGATATTAAGCCATGGAAATATCGTTATGAAGCTTGTGGAGTAGTATTATTCTTGATGGTATCAATGTATGTTGTTTGCTCAGGATTAGGATTTGCCAGTG
This sequence comes from Clostridium beijerinckii, assembly GCF_036699995.1. NCBI lineage: Bacteria > Bacillati > Bacillota > Clostridia > Eubacteriales > Clostridiaceae > Clostridium > Clostridium beijerinckii. The sequence goes on from NZ_CP144906.1 coordinate 1,587,089, forward strand.
GAAATGGAATAGGAATTAGAACATTGGTACCTATAGCTGTAATTGCAGTAGTAATGTATGGATTAGTGAAAGTAGTCAAGGCAAGAGGTCTAAGAAAGAAAGCTGGAGATAATGCAGAGTTAGTTTACAGAAATTCAGTAGAGAAATTGGATTTTTAACTAAAAAGTCATTGGGGATTTAGTATAGGTGAACATATTTAATCCTAATTATGTATAAGCAGAAATCATACTTAAATAATGATTTAGTAAGTTGATAAAGTTAGTACTATTATAGGAGTTTCTGCATAATATATTATACCCATATAATTTCAAACATCTCTTCAGATAAAATCTCCCACCTTATTTATTTAAGGGGGAGATTTTAGACTTTTTGATTAATGCTTTATTTAGAACAATAAATGATGTGCATTAAATGATTAATGTTCTCATATAATATTAACATCCTTTTAATATTTATTTTCTTTTAACATTACTTAGCTCCTTTATAGGAGATTTGTATTTATTATAATCAAGGCAAAAAGCTAGAAAGTTTAATACTTTCTAGCTTTTATATATGTTGCAATAATAAACTTACATTTAAAATTCTAATAATCTAAGTGCTAATTAAAATAATAATGTATAAATTAAATTGAGGTATATATACATTCTAAAATATTAAATTATTTACGTCTTATAAATATAAACAAATCATACTTTTTTGAAAGTATGGAGTATGAAAGAAAGCTAATAACACCAGTTACTAATGTTAATATTAAACTATCAAGAAATGGAAAGGTGACAGCTAAAGAAGGAATTTTAGTCTTTAGAAAAGACATAATCATAAATGGAATTAACACAATTCCAAAGATTAATAAGGAGCGAAGTTTAGCACTGGATGTTTCCTTATGTCTTAAAATAGTATTTGAGATGAAATACCCTATAGATATTAGAATACAAGTAATTAAGGTGCTCATTAATACTCCTTTTTCAAATAAAACATCTAGTAAAGTAAAGAAAAAAACTAGTATTGAAAAAGTAAATATTCCTTCAAGTACTTGTTGAATAGCAGACACTGAAGAATTATACTCATAAATTAACTTATTACAAAACTTATCCAGATCCTTGTTGCATTCTAATTTTTTTGTTGGAACTTTCTGATTTTGAGCTGTAAATACAATATCAAAAATTTGTTTTTCTATATTTCTTGGTAATAAAAGGCTAAAGTTATGTTGCATCAAACATGCTTGTATAGCATGATAGGTCTCTAAGTAGTTATTTTTTAATAAAGATATATTAGGTCTACTTTGCATGTTATCCCCCTCTTAAAAACTAATGATTTTAATTTGGTATACATTTATTTCTAGAGTTAATCATTTTGATGTATTAAAATCACGGCAATTACACCTTCTACCATTTTAGCAGAGGGAAGTTAATAAGTAAATAAGTTGAAGTAATGCAAAATTGTGAACAAATATTTTAAGTCATTGTATGTAATTGGCTTATAATATATAATTTATAGTATATTTATGCAGGAGTTAAAAATATAAATAAAACAATAAAGGTTGGTTGTGTTTATATGGAATTAAAAAGATTTAATCAAAAGGATATAATTTTTGCCTTAGATATAGGAACTAGGTCAATTATAGGTACAGTAGGAATAGTAAAAGATAAGAAGTTCCAAGTTGTATGCGAGAAATATTTAGAGCATGAAGAAAGAGCCATGGTGGATGGGCAAATACACGATATTAATTTAGTGGCGTCTGTTGTTCAAAAAGTTAAGAATTATCTCGAAGATGAACTTGAAATACAGCTAAATGAAGTATCTATTGCGGCGGCAGGTAGATTTTTAAGAACTATTGATGTGAGAGCAGATATTGAGCTTAATGATGATGAAGAAGTTAATAAAGAAATCATAAGAAGTCTTGAATTGAGTGCTGTAAAAAAAGCAGAGGAGCAGATAGCTTCTACAACTGAAGGAAAACTATATTGTGTTGGATATTCAGTTAGAAATTTCTACTTAAATGGATTTTTAATATCTAATTTATTAGGGCATAAGGGAGAAAACATAGGGGCAGAAGTTATAGCAACTTTTTTACCTAGGTCTGTAATTGATTCACTTTATGCAGTAATGAATAGGGTTAATTTAAAGGTTGTAAATTTGACTTTAGAGCCTATAGCTGCTATGGAAGCTGCTATACCTAAAAATTTAAGACTGCTTAATATCGCGCTTGTAGATATAGGAGCTGGAACTTCAGATATAGCCATAAGTTCTAAAGAAAGTATATCTGCATATGGAATGGTTCCAATGGCTGGAGATGAGATTACAGAAACTATTGTTCAAGAATATTTAGTAGACTTTAATACAGCTGAAAATATAAAAAGATCTATAGTAAAAGAAGAAGAAATAAAATATATTGATGTTCTGGGTATGGAAAATACAATATCATCAGAAAGTGTATACAAACTAATTGATTCTATTGTTATTAAGACTGGAGAAGAAATATCTAAAAAGATTTTAGAATTAAATGGGGGCAAGGCTCCAAGTGCTGTATTTTTAGTAGGAGGTGGAGCTCATACACCCGGAATTTTAGAGGCCATTGCTGATAAATTAAAATTACCACCTCAAAGAATAGCTATTAAAGATAGGCAGGCAGTGATAGAGTGTGTTTCAGATAATGATATGGGATCATCAGGTGTAACTGTTCTAGGAATAGCTTTAACAGCGATACGTAGTATGGGCAATGATTTTATTGATGTTGTTTTAAATAATGACCCAATTAGTTTATTTAACTCCCATAAACATAATATAATGGATGTATTGCTTCAGGCGGGAATAAATCCATCGCTGCTTATAAGCAAAAATGGTAAAAGTGTCAGGTTTAACTATAATGGATGTAAAAGAATTGTTTTTGGTGAATATGGAACTAATGCAAAGATCACAATAAATGGAGAAGAAGCAACTCTTGAAACAGAAGTTAAAGCAAATGACAATATAATACTAGAATACGCACAGAATGGAAAAGATGCAGCACCTAAATTATCAGAAAATATAAGAAACATAAATTCAGTTTCTATTTATTTAGATGATAATATTATGAATATAGAACCTGTAACGCTTGTTAATGAGAAAATAGAAAGTTTAGATTATACAATAAAAAATGGTGATGAAATAAGAGTATTCTTGCCATGTAAAGTTAATGAATTTAAGAAGTATATATTAAAAGAAGAAGTAATATTACTAAAAGGTGGAGAATACTTAGAAGATAATTATGAAATTTCAGAAGGTGATCACATTGTAATTAAAGCAATGGATTCATATATAGGACATGAAGAGGCTGCGCAGTTAAATGATAAGGAAAATCATAAAGAGACGACACAAATACAGAATGTAGAAAGCTGCGATGAAGATTCTGAAAATAATGATTCAGACAAAATTGAAATAGCAATTGCTAAAGATGAAATTAATAATATAACAGTTAATATCAATGGAGAAAGCGTAATATTGAAAGGAAAAGTTCAATATCTAATAGTAGATATATTTGAATATATAGATTTTGACTTAACAGTTCCAAAAGGAATAATTAACTTGAATTTAAATGGGGAAAAGGCACCATACACAGCAAATATAAAAGATGGAGATATAATAGAAGTTTTTTGGAGTGATAATTAAAGCTTATTATTTCTTAAAGCTAATATTTTAAATTTAGGCATATTCAAAATTAAAATAAGCCGATATGCGAATTTATTTTGTACAATTGGCATATTGTCTTCTTTAAATATGCTTAAAAATTTAATTATTATTAAATATGGAGGAATTAGAGAAGTGATAGATTTCAAGAAAGAAGCTAATCTTATAAAAGACGAACTTGTAAAAATAAGAAGGGATTTACATGAACATCCAGAACTTGGATTTGAAGAAGTTAGAACTTCTAAAGTAATTAAGGATTTTTTAGAAGCTAATAACATTCAGTATATTGAAGTAGCAAAAACAGGTGTATGCGGAATTATAAAAGGTACGAAAGAAGGAAATAATAAAACTATAGCCTTAAGAGGAGATATTGATGCACTTCCTATTAAGGATATGAAAACTTGCGAATTTAAGTCAAAAATTGATGGAAGAATGCATGCCTGTGGACATGATGCTCATACAACAATACTTATGGGAGCAGCAAAATTATTAAATGATAATAAAGATAAGTTTTCCGGTACAGTAAAGTTATTATTTGAACCTGCTGAAGAAACTACTGGTGGAGCTACGCCTATGATAAATGAGGGAGTTTTAGATAATCCAAGAGTTGATTGCGTTATTGGACTTCACGTTGATGAGGAAACAAAATGTGGCACTATAAAAATAAAAAAAGGTGTAGTTAATGCAGCCTCAAATCCGTTTAGTATAAAGATAACAGGTCAAGGAGGTCATGGAGCATCACCTCATACTACTGTTGATCCTATTGTTATTGCTAGTCATATTGTAGTAGCACTTCAAACAATAGTAAGTAGAGAAATATCACCAGTTAATCCGATTGTTATAACTGTTGGTACATTACATGCAGGAACTGCTCAGAATATTATTCCAGGAGAAGCTACTTTAAGTGGAATGATTAGAACAATGACAAAAGAAGATAGAGCATTTGCAATAAAAAGATTAAATGAAATTGTAAATGGGATTGCAGTTATGTCAAGAGCTAAAGCAGAAATAAAAATAGAAGAAAGTTATCCTTGCTTATATAATGATGATGAGTTTGTAGATTTAATAAGTGATAGCGCAAATGAAATTTTAGGAAAAGAAAATGTTTTAGAACAAAAAGCGCCTAAAATGGGAGTTGAAAGTTTTGCTTATTTTGCAAATGAAAGACCAAGCGCATTTTATTTTTTAGGTTCAGGAAATAAAGAAAAGAATACTACTGAGCCAGCACATAGTAATTTGTTTAATATAGATGAGGATTGTCTTCCAATTGGAGTTTCTATTCAAGCTTTGGCAGCATTTAATTATTTAACAAAGTAATAGTATTATTTTGCAATTTTATGTAAAATAAATTGACAATATGTTTAAAAAACTAGATAATGCTAAGGGTAATAAATTTAGGAGTGATTATATTTGAAAATAGAAATAGGTCCAAACGAGGCAGGTCAGAGATTAGATAAATTTTTAAGAAAATTATTAAAAGATGTGCCATTAAGCGCAATTTTTAAAGCTTTAAGAAAAAAAGATATAAGGGTTAATGGAAAAAAAGAAAATGAGAAATACTTCTTACAAGAAGGCGATGTAGTAGAAATAAAATACATACAAAGTAACAAAGAAGATAAAAAAGAAAAGTTTATTAAAGTTGATCCTAAAAGAATCAAGATTGCATATGAAGATGAAAATGTAGTAGTAATTGAAAAATGGCCAGATGTATTAGTTCATTCAGATAGCAATAATAGTGAAGAACCAACTCTTACAGATTATGTTCTTTCTTATTTAAATGACAAGGGTGACTATATTCCAGAAAACGAAATAACATTTACACCAGCAGCATGCAATAGATTAGATAGAAATACTTCAGGAATGGTCATCTTCGGAAAGACTTTCGAAGGTTTAAAGGCCATAAATGAAGCCATTAGAGAAGATGAAATAAGAAAATATTATTACGCTTTGGCAAAAGGAAAAATAAGAGCTGGACTTTATGAGGCGTACATATTAAAGAATCCTGAAACTAACACATCTAAGATATACGATACTGAGGTTAAGAACTCAAAAAAAATATCAATGGAAATAAGTATAGTGGAAAGCAATGGTGCATATTCACTTTTAGAAATACACTTGATTACAGGAAGAAGTCATCAAATTAGAGCGCATTTAGCACATTTAGGAAACCCTATAATTGGAGATAATAAATATGGAGATAAGAAATTAAATTCATTTTTTGAAAGTAAATATGGTCTAAATTTTCAGTATTTATATGCTTATAAGTTGAATTTTAGAAAAATTAACGGAAAATTAGAATATCTAAAAAACAAGACTATAGCATTGGCATTACCTCCAATATTTAAAAAAATAAAGCAAGATGTATTTAAGTTCTCACTTAGATAGGAGGTAATTATGGAAGAGCAATCAGCCAATAGTAGCAGAGGCTTTTTAATTCTTTCAATAGCAGGGCTTTTAACCAAAGTTATATCAGTTTTTTATATACCACTGCTTCAAAGAATAATTGGATTAGATGGATATGGGATATATCAGAATTGTTATGAAGTGTTTTTATTTGTATATGCAGTTACCAACCTTGGTACTCAACCAGCTATTGCTAAGGTTGTTGCAGAGCTTACAGCATTGGGAAAACCAAACGATGCTGTAAGAACTCTTAAAATATCAAGAACTCTCTTATCATTAGTTGGTGCGGTATTAACTATTTTTTTAATGCTGTTTGCTTTTCCTATTGGAAATATGATTGGAAATCCAGCAGCTTCTTACGGAATTTTAATGCTTGCACCAAGTATATTTGTTACATCACTTTTATCATCATATAGAGGATATTTTCAAGGAAGAAATAGCATGACTGCAATTGCGGTATCACAAGTATTAGAACAAGTAATAAATATCGCAATTAGTTTAGCTTGTGCATATTTCCTAGTGCACATAAGTGTTGAATATGGTAGTGCAGGGGGAACCATAGGTACTTCTGTGGGTGCTTTCGTTGCATGTCTATATATGGTATATGTTTATGGAAAGAAGAATTTTGAAGAAGATTCTGTGTATGCTCAACAAAATGTTAAAAGAGTAAGAACTAAGCATATCATAAGAAAGTTAATTAAATACGGTTTACCAATAACATTAAGCTCAGGGCTTCAGAATTTTGGTAGCTTAGTAGATATGGTGAACGTAAATAGTAGATTAGCATCTGCGGGATTTAATTTACAGCAATCTCATGTGCTTTATGGAGTTCTTGGAAGATACAAGACTTTATTATCTGTTCCATTGATAATAGTTACTGCCCTTGGGACAACCGTATTACCTGCTGTTTCAGCAGCTATGGCATTAAAAGATAAGAAGGAAATAAGAAGAAAAACTACTTTTGCTTTCAGAATAACATTAATAATAACAATACCAGCAGCTGTAGGTCTTTCTTGCTTAGGGCAAGAGGTTTTTGAATTGCTTTATGGAACTGATCAAGGGTTTGAATTAATGGTGATGGGATCAGTAGTTTTAGTTCTCATGGCTGTTGTGCAAATACAAACAATAATACTTCAAAGTATGAATAAGCTTTATTATGTGCTTGGAACATTTAGTATAGGGATAGTAGCTAAAATAATAGCAAATTACATATTAGTAGGCATACCAGAAATTAATATTTTAGGAGTAGTAGCAGGAAACTTTTTATGGTTTGCAATACCAATGATCTTAAATAAAAGAGCATTAAAAAAGGCACTTAGAGTTAAGATTCCTCTTTTTAGAAGTGCGGTTAAACCTCTTTTTGCTTCTGCAATAATGTCAGGTATAATATTTATTCTCAAGACACCAACATCAGTTATATTAACATTAGCTAATGGAAATACTTTCTTGAAAGCAATCACAACGATTTTAATTATTTCTATAGCTGGTTTTGTTTATTTATATTCAATGATGTTAATAGGTGGAATAAAAAAGAATGATATTGACAGTATATCACCTAGAATATTTAACTATTTACCTAGATTTTTGAGAAAAAAACTTCAAAAGTAAAGAATGGGATTTAACTATAAACATTTAGTCAGTGTATTTATAATATCTACTACGGTCAGATGGCTTCATAGAATTATATAATGTACACTAGCAAAAATTATAGTTAAATCCCAATTTGGTTTAAGAAAGAACAAAATCTTGTTAAGATAAACTATATAAATAACTCAGATATATATTAATATTCATTTTCTCCAAATGTACCAAGGTACGTAAAAATTAAGAAAACAAGACCCATTATAATAAAGTTATTTACCACTAAAGAATTCGTGAACATATGTTTTGAAAATATGTTTATAATTAAGAAAGTTAAAAATCCAAGCAATATATATATTACTATATTAAACTTGTTTAAATTAAGTTCAATATGTTTGTTAACCTCGTACATATTGAGGATAAATCCAATTGTACACGCTACAAGCATAGTTAAACTATAACCAAATATATTAATTGAATGAATAGCAGTAAATATGTATAAACATATCAATTCAATTACAGCTTCTATTAGCGAGTTTCTTAAAATTATTCCCTGTCTATTAAGTCCATTTAGTATTCCAAACATAGTTACTGCAGGAAAGAATATTGGTGCAGTAAGTGAAGCAAATCTAATATACAGACCTAAGTCATTTCTCCCATAAAACATCTCACCAAGGCTATGAGGAATAACATTACAAATTATTGTGGTTGCTATGCCAAGCAAGAAAGCAACTTTAAGAACCTTTCTTATTCGAACAGAGGCTTCATATTGTTTTCCTAGAACTAGACTTTGAGAAAGATCTGGAATTAATAATGTATTAATTGTTGAGACTACAATTAACGGTATTGTTATTATGCTAAGAGCCATCCCAGTATACTTACCTATCATACTTAAAGCTTCAGTATAAGTGAAGCCAGCTACTAGTAAACGCCGAGGAACAATTAGTGTTGAAAGAGTCCCTAGGATATTAGTTAAAAAACCATTTGCACAAAGTGGAATTGCGATAATTACCACATCAAAGAGAAGTTGAAATCTGCTTTCAGTCTTTTCATAAGAAATAGGCATTTTTCTAATAGAGTATTTGTAGTAAATATAGAGGAAAAATAAGCTTTGAAATTCACCAATGCATAATGCGACTGTAGCTAAGGTTACCATACTTTCTAAAGTATTAGCTTTAGTAAAAAATATAAGCATGCTTACAGTTAGAATTCTCATGGCCTTTTCAAAAATATCAATTATAGCTGGCACTGTAATCTTAGAAGTTCCGTAAAAGTATCCTTTAAGTATATTTGAAATTGCTATGCATACCATAGCTGGACAGATAACTTTTATTGCATTTATAGTACGAGCATCATTTACACCATATTTTCCAATTAGTGGAGCACATACAAACACTAATATACCTACCAAGAGCGCCCAAGATATGTTAAATAATGAAACAACTCTAATTGTTTTTTCTATATTTTTATGTTCTCCTTTTTGTGCATAGACAGCAGTTATTTTAGATATAGAAGCAACTATCCCTGCAGTCATAAGACATATAAATAAATTGTAAATAGGCATAACTAAATTATAGAGTCCCATTCCTTCAGCACCTAGGACTTTAGAAAGATAGATGGAAAATATAAAACCAAGTATACCAGTAGTCACATTAGAGGACACCAGTAAAAAAGAATTTTTTAAAAAATTATCTTTGCCCAAAGTTCATTCACTCCTTTAAATTACTTTAAATAATATTCAAAATGATAACTAAATATGAATTTGAAAATTTTAGATATAAAGGTAGAATGATATAAAATAAAACAAATATTTACAAAGAGGTACTAAAAAGATATAATTATCTGTGGCTAAATTATAAAAAACAATTGTACTAAATGGGGGAAACATAATGAACAAAATTTCAGATAATGATATGATAAATTTTTACTATAATGCATTGCCATCTATAGAAGTCCTTTTTGATGAAGATGTATCTATGGCATTAACTGATACTAAGCAATATTTATATACAAAGTACAGCCCTAAATTGGAATTAAACACAAATAAGGGAGATATAATTCCAGAAGGAGGAGCTATAATTGAAGCGTTGAGAACTGGGACTAATATGATAAAAGTTGTGCCAGAGCATGTATATGGAACTGCTTTTAAATCATTTGCAATTCCAATTAAAGAAGAGGGTAAAGTTGTAGGTGTTTTTGTCGTAGGAAAAAGTTTAGAAAGAAAAAATGCTGTGATGAGTATAACTAAAAATTTATCAGAAACTTTATCGCAAATATCGATAGGTATAAACGAAGTTGCAAAAGATGTACAAGAGTTAGCGACAATGAATGAAAAATTATTATTGGAAACTAAAGGAACTAATGAAAAGACCAAAGATACAGATAATATAGTAACATTTATTCAAGGAATTTCATCACAGACAAATTTATTAGGTTTAAATGCTGCGATTGAAGCGGCTAGAGCTGGTGATGCAGGTAGAGGGTTTAATGTTGTTGCACAAGAAATTAGAAAACTATCTAATTCTTCAAATGAGTCAATAAAACAGATAGATTCAGTTATAAAACATATATCAACATCAATAAATAGCATAAATGATGGTTTAATTAAATCTAATGATGTCTCACAAAGCCAATCAGCTGCATTAGAAGAAATAGCAGCATCTATAGCAGAGTTAAACTCAACAGCTAAGAAATTAGGAGAATTAGCTGAAAATCTTTAATTTATGGAATATTAATTAACATATATAAACATCTTTACATAGTAAAAAAGAATATAAAAATTAGTAGGAGTAATAATACATATATTTTATGTGAGTTATTGCTCCTATTTTAATATGTAAAACAAAATAAAATAAAATGAGACAAATATTTACAAGGAAATGTTAAGAAGATATAATTATCTAGACCAAATCTATAAAAAAACAATTGTATTAAATGGGGGAAATATAATGAACAAAATTTCAGATAACGATATGATAAATTTTTTCTATAATGCAGTGCCATCTATAGAAAGTCTTTTTGATGAAGATATAGCCATAGTATTAACTGACACTGAGAAATATTTATATACAAAATATGGCCAAGAATTAGTGTCTAGTGTAAAAGCAGGAGATCTAATACTTGATGGTGGTGCTATAGTTGAGGTAATAAGGACAGGTAAAAATATAGTTAAATTTGTTCCAAAACATGTATACGGTGTTGAGGTAAAATCATTTGCAATTCCTATAAAAGAAGAAGGTAAGGTTGTTGGAGTTTTTGTAGTTGCCAAAAGTCTATCTAAGAAAAATGCTGTTACAGATATCACGAGGAATTTAACGGAAACTCTTTCACAAATATCGATAGGCATAAACGAAGTTGCAAAAGGTGTACAAGAGTTGGCTACAATGAATGAGGAACTATTATTAGAAACTAAAGAAACTAATGAAAGAACAAAAGATACAGATAATATAGTGACTTTTATTCAGGGGGTATCATCACAGACAAATTTATTAGGATTAAATGCTGCAATTGAAGCGGCTAGAGCTGGTGATGCAGGTAGAGGGTTTAATGTCGTTGCACAAGAAATTAGAAAACTATCTAATTCTTCAAATGAGTCAATAAAACAGATAGATTCAGTTATAAAACATATATCAACATCAATAAATAGCATAAATGATAGTTTAACTAAATCTAACGATGTTTCACAAAGCCAATCAGCTGCATTAGAAGAAATAGCAGCATCTATAGCAGAGTTAAACTCAACAGCTAAGAAATTAGGAGAATTAGCTGAAAATCTTTAATTTATGGAATATTAATTAACATATATAAACATCTTTACATAGTTAAAAAGAATATAAAAATTAGTAGGAGAAATAATCCATATATTTTATGTGAATTATTGCTCCTATTTTAATATGTAAAATAAATAAGATTTTTAAAGAGAGGTCTTATTTTATTAAATTTACAATATAAATTTAATATGGATATTATGATTTGTACATAAGAAGTATTTTTAGAATTTAATTATAGAGGTAAAGGAGGGAAGTGTAGTGAAAAGATTTCTAAAGTTTTTGATTATATCAATTATAATAGTTGTACTAGCTTTTGCTGTATTTAAATTATCTAATGAATATAGGATGAATACATTAAAAAATAATGTTAGCTGGAGTGTTGTTTATAAAAATTGTAAAGATTCTGTAGCTTTTGAGAAAGATGAAAACCAAAATACCTATATAGCTTACAATAATTATATTAAAGTTATTAAAATAGATGGTAGGGAAGAAACTTTATTGGAGGATAAATCCTTAGAAATAGAAAACTTGCTTTATTATAATAATAAATTGTATTTTATTTCTAAAACAGATTTATATGAATATGATTTAGCATCCAAAAGTTTAAAAAGCATTTTAGGGAATATACCTAGTGAAGGGAAATATTTAGATAGGAATTTAATTATAAAGGATTCAAAGTTACTTTTAGCGATAGGAAGTGCTACGAATTCAGGAATAGCATCCAATGATGGCGAGTATCCGCAAAACAAAATACCTTACGATAAAAGCTCTATAGATGTAACATTAAATGGATTCAATTATGGTGAAAAGAAAACAGGAGCTTTCATGCCATATGGAAATTCCAGTGAAGGAGGGCAAAGAATAAAAGCTCAGAGTATAGCAAACTCTTGTATAATTGAAGTGAATCTAAATAACGATAAGACATCATTATATGCTTCAGGAATAAGGAATGTAAAGGGATGGGATCTAGATAGTGAAGGAAACCTAATTGGAATTGTTGGTGGAATGGAGAAGATAGGGGATAGGCCTATTAATAGAGATTTTGATTATTTGTATAAACTAGATAAAGGAAAATGGTATGGTTGGCCTGATTTTAGTGGTGGAGATCCTATAAGTTCACCAAGGTTTAAAGGGGAAAAATTAGTATCACCTCTTATTGCTAATCCTCCTAATAAAACAGTTCAAGCACCTATATATCAATATTCAGAAGTTGGTGCTATAAGATATTTAGCCATAGATAAAGATGGAAAAATATTAGAGAAGAATGCAAATGTATATTTTAATAGTAAAGAGAATCTTATAGCTGGAATAAATTCAGAAAGTATCGTATATGACTTACTAAAGTTAAAAGATAAGAGCAAAATACAGGGGATTAAATATTCAGATGGAGATATTTATATATTGGATAGTGGAATGGGCTGTATATATAAATTACAATCTAATGATTTTGGGTTAAAATTTAATCTTCCAAAACCAATTTGGATATTTATATTTGTATTTTTATTTATACTAACTTGCTTAATAATATTTAAATTTTATTCTAAGCGCGGATATAAAAAATAATAAATAGAAAATTGAACTGTCTTAAGTGGTGTTTTATCAACTTAAGACAGTTTTATTATCTAAGTAATCTAATAAACAAAAATAATTTATATTCAAATTTATGGAATAAATGCTAAAATATAATAAAAGGTATTAGTGATAATGGAGGAGATGTTATGGGAAAAACATTGGTAATTAATCTAGAGAATATTATATTTCAAGGTGATATATTAGATGTAGGAGAAAAAAATCTTGGTATAATATATAATATATCAAAGGAAGCAAAGGATGAGATATCATTAGACTATGTATCTAGCGATAGTAAAGTAGAGCTAAAAGATAGAAAATATGATGCATGTACATTTTTCTTTGAGTTGAATAAAATATGGACCAGTTTAGAAAAAGAAAGATTAATAAGAGAAATAAGTTCATATATAAGAGAATCTGGTGAAATATTTATTTGGGATATTAATAAAGAAAGGGGAAAAATATTTAATAATAAGATAAAAGTAATATTACAAAATGAAAAGGTTAAGGAGTTTACGTTTAAAAATTTAAATGTACTTTTAAGTTCTAATATTGAAGAAATAAAAAAAATTCTTGAAAAATATTTTGAAATAGAAGAAACTAAAGCATGGGAAGATGTTTTCTTCATAAAAGGAAAGAAACTGAAGACTAAAGCTGAAGTAGAGGAGAAAATTAATTATGAAGGTATTAATCACAGCAGTTGACTCTAAATTCATTCATAGTAATTTAGCAGTTAGATATTTAAAAAGTTTTACAAGAGATATGGATTATGAAAGCAAAATAAAAGAATTCACTATAAACGATAGGGAAGGTAGAATACTTGAAGAAATAATTAAAGAAAAACCAGATATTGTAGCATTTTCAACATATATTTGGAATGTTGAACTTATTTCAAGAGTAGCGAATTTGATAAAGAGAGTGGATTCCAATATAGAAATCTTATATGGTGGACCAGAAGTTTCATTTGACTCAAGAAGTTTCTTAAAAAATAATGTAGGAGAATATGTTATTGAAGGTGAAGGAGAAAAAACTTATAGAGATTTTATTTTGTATAAGTTAGGTAAAATTAAACTGGAAGATGTCAGAGGGCTTCATTATAAAATTAATGATATAGTTTATTCCAATGAAAAGCGTCCACTTATGTCTATGGATGAAATAGTTTTTCCGTATGAGGAAAATGAAGATTTGACTAATAAAATTGTATATTATGAGGCTTCAAGAGGATGCCCTTTTAACTGTAAATACTGTCTTTCATCTACAAGTCATGGAGTTAGATTTTTAGATATTGATAGAGTGTTAAAGGATTTAATGTATTTTATAAATAAGGAAGTTAGATTAGTTAAATTTGTTGATCGTACATTTAACTGTAATTCTAAATTTGCTATGGCAATATGGGATTTCTTAATAAATCAAGATACGAATACTCAATTTCATTTTGAGATATCAGCAGATATATTAAAGCCACAGGAAATAGAACTTTTATCAAAGGCCCCAAAAGGAAGGTTTAGATTTGAAGTTGGAGTTCAAACCACTAATGATGAGGTTTTAAGAAATATAAATAGATTTGTTAATTTTAGTGATATAAAAGAAAAGGTTCTAGAAATTGAAGCATTAAGAAATATAGATCAGCATTTAGATTTAATAGCAGGACTTCCAGGAGAAGATTATGAATCTTTCAAAAAGTCTTTTAATGATATGTATGAAATAAAACCAGAGGAAATACAACTTGGGTTTTTAAAGTTATTAAAGGGATCTTCTATGAGAGAAGATGCAGAGAAATATGGAATGGAATACTCGCCATATCCACCATATGAGATATTAAAAACAGATAAGATCTCATACGAAGAGTTATTAAAACTAAAAAAGGTAGAAGAGATGGTAGATAAATATTATAATTCTCAGAAGTTTAATCATATAATTAGATATTTTGAGAGAAAATTTGAGTTGCCATTTGATTTTTACTATAGCCTAGGGATGTTCTTTGAAGATAAAGGTTATTTTAGCAAAAACATAGGAAATGCTGAATACTATAAAGTATTTTTAGATTATAGTGAAAGTGTATTACAAGAAGATAACAAGCATTTAAAAGAGATTATTAGATTTAATTACTTAATATTTAATAAGAAACGTGGTCTCCCAGAATTTTTGAGAAGTGATATGGAGAAAGAAGAAGAAAAGAGTATAAAAGAAAGACTTAAAGAAAAATATTCATTTAAAGAATATTATCTAGAAAAATTTAGTATCAATTTAGAAAAGTATATTTTAAACAATGAAATAATAGAAGAAGATTCATATTATATGTTTAATAATAATAATGAATATGTTTATTTGAAGAATATATAAAATATACATACTCAATAGAAAATGATACCGACAATAAAAGAATAATGTATTGAGCAATGTAGGAGAACCTAATCTAGATGGAGTAGGTTCTCCTATTTTTATTATATAAAATTATGCTGATAATAAAGAAATTAAATATAAAAAGTTCATTTATAGTACCTGAAAAGATATAAATAATTGTATTATATAGTAATTAAGGACTTATAAGTTAATTAAGGTAAATACTATATACTGATAATATTACTTAGTTATAGAATGAGAAGGTTGTAATATATTAATTTAATACAACAAAAAGATGCAATAATTTAAGGGGAGATAAAAATGAATAAAAATATAAAAAAAATAATAGCAATTACTTTAGCACTAACTTCAGCACCTGCACTAATACCAAACATTGTAAACTTTGGGACAACAGCTGTTTATGCAGCAAGTTCTTCAGGATATATTACTAATATATCGGTAGAAACAAATAAAGATAAAACAGTAAATGTTTATACCAAAAACAATTACAGTAGTAATTATAAGTTGAGTAAAATAAGCGGGGAAGCTCCAACAAAATTATATGCTCAAGTTGCAAGCAGTGTAAAGAAAATCAAAATCACAGATGTTGATTTTGGAACTAATTGTGATAATGTTAAAATTTATAAAGGAAGTACAGAAATAGACTTAGATGAAGAAGTTAAGATTTCGAGCAATCTGACACTTACAATCAAGGCATATAGCGGCACAACACTTAAACAAACTTATACGCTTAAAATAGAAAAGGAAGACTCAGACAGTAGCGATGATGACATATACTTAGATGACTTATCATTAACATATGATAATGATGATATTGATTTTGATTTCGATAAAGATAAATCATCATATGATATAAATGTAAAAAATAAAGTAAGTTATGTAAAAATATGTGCAGATCCAGAAGAGGATGATTATACTGTTAAAGTTAATGGTGATACAGTAGATGAAGATGATGACTGGACAAAGAAAGTATCATTATCAGAAGGGGAGAATACTATTACAGTTAAGATTAAAGATGATGATAGAAATACACGAGAATATACACTAAATATTACTAGAGCAAAAGACAACACAAGTTCAACAACAAGTAGTACAAGCAGTCTTTCTACATCATTAAAGGAAGGTTGGCAGCAAATAAGTGGAATCTGGTATTTTATAGGACCAGATGGATCTAAGCAAACAGGATGGCTAAAGAGTCCATATAGCGGGAAATGGTATTATATGAATGACAGCGGAGTTATGCAAACAGGATGGTTTAAGAGCCCATATAGTGGAAAATGGTATTACTTAAACCCAATCTCTAATGAATTTATAGGTGCTATGGTTACAAATACAACAATTGATGGATATAAAATAGGTTATGATGGTGCAAGAATAAATTAATTAGTTAAATAAAATAAAAGGATTATTTGAATATAGCAAAGAGTAACATACATAGGAATAATATGAATGTTACTCTTTTGTGTAATCATACAATAAACATATGTGGGAGAGGTTAATGGAGAATAATTGTACAATAAGTATTATGCCAGAAGTATCAAAAGTTGATGAACCTGTAACAATAAAAATAAGTGGACTTTTAAAAAATGAAAGAGTATTAATTCGTGCCTTAAGCAATGATTATTATTGCATAAATGCGTCTATATTTGATGTAGGGAACAAAGCAAAGTGGGAATCTTATGCGGTTTTTGTTGCGGATGAAAGTGGAACTATAGATTTAGAAAATGCTAAGCCTATTGAGGGAACATATAAAGAGGCAGATAAAATGGGGCTTTTCTATTCTATGACTGTAAAAGAAAACTATAAAACTAAAATTTCTAAAAGATTAAGTGATATTGGAGAAAACAGAGATCATACAATGACATTTCAGGTAGAGCGTAATGGCAGAGTTATTGCGTCAAAAACACATAAGAGAATTTATTGTGATGAAACTATTTCAAGTGTAGATGTAGTAGAAGATAAACTTTTAGGAAGATATTTTACTTCAAAGGAAAATATACCTAAGCCAGCGATTATTGTTTTGAGTGGAAGCGATGGGAGACTTGAAAAGGCACAGGCAATTGCTGAAATATTTGTAATGCACGGATATTCAGCACTAGCTGTATGTTATTTTGGCCTTGAAGGAACAAATAAAAGTTTAAGCTGTGTGGAGCTTGAATGTGTTGAAAATGCGATAGGCTGGTTAAAAAGACAATCTACAGTGGCAAAAAATAAGATTGGAATTTATGGCAGATCTAAAGGTGGAGAAATGGTTTTACTTGCCGCATCTGTGTTTAAAGACATAAGTTGCGTCATTGCTAATACGCCAAGCTGTTACGTTTATGAGGGCTTAAAAGCTAATAAGTTTCCTTCTAAACATTCATCATGGATGTACAAAGGGAGAGAAATACCATATATAAAATTTAGTTTCTCTATTTTGATTCGGACGCTTGTAAAAATGATGATAGGAAATAAAGAATCTATGGCTTGGATGTACAGGAAGCTCATTGAAGAGGGGAATGCTTGTGAGGCTATGATTCCAGTAGAAAAAATAAATGGACCAATTCTTATGACTTCATCTTTAAAAGATAAAATTTGGCCTTCTAAAACTCACTGTGAAATAATCGTGGAATTGCTTAGAAAAGCTCATTTTAAACATGAATATAAACATATTACGTACGAAAAATCTGGACATATGCTAACTGTACCGTATCAATCCATATATCCTTCAAATAAATATCCAGAGGATATAGATGGTTTTGGAAAGGCAAATATAAATTGTTGGAATGAGACTATAAATTTTTTAAACAAATGGTCAAAACAAAAGATCTAATAAGTAGAATGATTTACCTTAGAAAATGCATCCAAATTACTGAAATAGGTCCAAACCCCTGATGTTTCCTATAAATATTTATATATTTTAATAGTTAAATATTAAAGTATGTAAATATTTAACTATATATGTTTGAATATACATATCTTTGATAATATTTAAATATAAACATATGTTAATATTTAAATTTAAATCTATTGTTATTTTAAGAAAATCTGATTTTGAATTAAATGACTGGACAGGATATAATAATATGACAATCAATCA
Source organism: Clostridium beijerinckii (assembly GCF_036699995.1). Lineage (NCBI taxonomy): Bacteria > Bacillati > Bacillota > Clostridia > Eubacteriales > Clostridiaceae > Clostridium > Clostridium beijerinckii. The sequence goes on from NZ_CP144906.1 coordinate 1,605,521, forward strand.
TCTTTACACTTGACTCGTAATTAAAAAGTGTAAAGAGTTTTTTTGTTTATATTTATAATTACTGAAGCCCTGAAAAAATATCTTGACTTGGAGTTAACTTCAAGTGATAAGTTATATATGACAATAAAGATAGAAATAATGTATTTCCAAGAAGAATTGGATTGTAAAATTTCATTAAGTATTAAGGAGGTGATTTTTATGACAATTACTGAAGTAAGTCAAAAGTACGATATAACGGCGGATACACTGAGATATTACGAAAGAATCGGTTTGATTCCGCCGGTGTCTAGGAATTCAAGTGGTATAAGAGATTATACTGATGAAGATTGTAATTGGGTTCATTTTATGAAGTGTATGCGTGGAGCAGGGCTTTCTATCGAAGTATTAATAGAGTATATATCAATGTTTCAAAAAGGAAGCTCTACAATTAATGCTAGAAAGGAACTTTTGATAGAACAACGCAGTAAGCTTGCACAAAAGATTAAAGAAATGCAGCAAACCTTGGAACGGTTGGATAATAAAATTGATGGATATGAGGAGAGGATGCTGGCAAAGGAAAAACAGCATTTAGCCGATTCATAATAAAGAGTTTCTTTTATGAATTACTGAATATAATAAGTTTAGCTAAGGAGGAATTTTTCGAGGATGAGTAAGAAAGGAATTTTGATTGTAACACTGGCGTTATTGTTATCAAATGCAATGGCTGGTTTAGATGGAACAATTGTAAACACAGCCTTACCAGCAATAATAAGTGATTTACATGGAATTCAATACATGGGGTGGATAGTAGCTGTTTTTTTATTAGGAATGGCAGTAGTAACTCCTCTTTGGAGCAAATTAGGAGAACGTATTGGGAACAGAAGAACATATCAAATAGCAACATTATTATTTGCAATTGGTTCAATATTTCAGGCATTATCAAGTAATATAATTTTTTTTCTTATTGCAAGAACCATTATGGGAATAGGGGCAGGTGGAATGAACACTATCCCATTTATCATTTATGCAGATTTGTATACAAACTTAAGAAAGAGGGCTAAGGTTATTGGATATGCCACAGCAAGCTTTAGTGCAGCAGCAATTATAGGACCTTTAATAGGCGGCTGGATAGTTGATACTTTTAGTTGGCATTGGGTATTCTATATCAATGTTCCAATCGCATTAATCTCAATACTAAGTGTTCAAATTTTCTTTAAAGAGCCCAAAAAGATTTCTACAGTAGAAAAAATTGATTACTTAGGTGCTGTAATTATGATAGTTAGCTTAGTAACTCTTTTAACAGGTATTCAAATGATAGAGACAGCTTCATTAAGCTTGGTTAGCAGTTTAATTATTATAAGTCTTATTTTATTGATAGTACTATTTAAAGTTGAAGAAAAGGCAGCGGATCCTATAATACCTAATAGACTTTTTAGAAATGGGCCATTAGTAGTTGATTTCGTATTATTTTCTCTTTTATGGGGCGCATTTGTTGCCTTTAATATATACATACCAATGTGGGCGCAAGGATTATTGGGATTAAGTGCTTTAATTGGAGGTGTGACTCAGATTCCAGGTTCTATTACTAATTTTCTGGGCTCAGTAGTTGGACCAGCTATGCAGCCAGGATTAGGTAAATATCGTACAATTGCTCTAGGAACATTAGCGTTTATAATTTCTTTTGGAATTATGGCATTAGCTGGAATAGCTATACCATTATGGGGTCTATTAATAGCAGGAGCATTTGAGGGATTTGGTTTGGGTTTAAGTTTTAATATATTACAAATAAGCGTACAACAGGATGCCGAAAAACGAGATATTCCAATTGCAACATCATTTGCATATCTTTTACGTATTTTAAGTCAAACATTTATGTCATCAATATATGGAGTAATTTTAAATAACGCTTTAAACAAAGGTGTGGCTGAATCTCATGGAGAAGTTACTATTGAAGCATTAAATAAGTTGAGTGACTCCCAAAGCGCAGGTGATTTACCCAAAAATTTATTACCACTTATGAAGCAGATTATGTACGGTGGTTTACATAATATCATGTTAGTTGCATTAGTTTTATTAGCTATTGCGTTAGTTTTTAATATTGGAATACAACTAAAGGTGAAAAAGAAGTAGTATTTTAAAAGGAAAAAAATTATGTTCTTAGTTTTTAATTATACCGTAATAATTTTGTAATTGATATAAGATATCTTTAATAGTATAATCAAATAGGAAGTAAACCAAGATGGAATACTTGGATATAATTTACTACTGTATATTTAACTAAGGAGTAGGAAAGATGGATTATGTATTAGCAATGGTAATTTCACTTATAACTGCATTAATTACCATGCCATTTCTTATGAAACTAGCTAACAAATTACATTTCACGGATAAGCCCAGCAAAAGAAAACAACATAAAGTGCCAACACCACTATGCGGAGGTTTAGCATTATATTTTGGTTTTTTTGTTTCGTATTTTATATTCCCAAGGGACGATATGAAGCAGCAATTAACTGTTTTTGTTGCAGCAACAATGATAATAATAATTGGTTTAATAGATGATTGGTATAAGACTAAAGGAAAAGAATTTGCTATATTTCCAAGATTAGTTATTCAGCTATTATCTGCAATCTTAGTGTTTAAGGCAGGTGTTTTTTTTCAAGGATTTACAAATCCTTTTACAGGCAGTTATGTAGAGTTGAACACTACAATACAATTTATCCTTACAATAACTTGGATATTTGGAGTTACAACTGTAATTAACTGGTCTGATGGTATGGATGGATTGGCAGGAGGGTTATCCCTCATATCTGCAATAACATTTTTCTTAGCAGCAATTATATTAGAACAAAGTGATTCTGCATTAGTATCTATAATGTTAGTTGGAACAATTTTGGGATTTTTGTATTATAATAGATTCCCGGCAAAAGTTTTTATGGGAGATTCTGGAGCTAATTTTTTAGGATTTATTTTAAGTATAACAGCATTGGAAGGGGCATTTAAGCAGGCAACTGTTTTAAGTTTGTTTATACCAATACTTGCTTTAGCAGTACCTATATTTGATAATTTATTTGTCATTATTAAAAGATTCTCGGAAGGGAAACCAGTGTATCAAGCAGATAGAAGCCAGATACATTTTAGATTAGAGAAAAGAGGTCTTACTACTGTACAAGTCGTAAATTACATAATGTTAATAAGTTTATCTTTTAGTGCGATTTCTATAATATTGCTGCTGATTAAAAGATAAAGTTAGTATATTTAGACATTTTATATTTTAAGTGTAGTATTTAAAGTTAAAGATGAAAGATTTACAAGCAAGATATTATAATATATAATTAAGAATTATAGGAACTTATCAAGAGTGGTGGAGGGACTGGCCCGAAGAAACCCAGCAACCGGTAAATTTTATAGAATTACTTGGTGCTAAATCCTGCAGCGTAAAAGCTGGTAGATAAGGTATTAAAAAGCATTTAAGCCTAAAGGAATACCTTTAGGCTTTTTTTGTTAAAATAAATTATCAAAAAGAAAGATTATATAAATGATTGTGAAGAGTAACAATGAAAATTTATAGGACATGGTAGTGCTTTGAGATTAGTAATAAGGTGGTGATTAATATATGGGAGATTTGAAACTACAGATAAACAAGGATGAAGTACTTAGGTACCTTGGATATAAAGGACAGGATATAGATGAAAATATTATAAATCTTATTGAGGAATGCAGAGAAGAAATAAAGAAGATAATTACCCCAAGATTTATGTATGAATATAAAGATATAATACAGCTTGATGAGGCTATAGAGGTTGTTAATACAAAACTAATTTTATATGGAAAAGATATAAATGAGCATCTTAAAGATTCAAAACAGTGCGTATTAATGGCAGCAACTTTGGGAAATGATGTAGAAAGAAAAACGAGATTATATGAAAAAATAAATTTAACAAAGGCACTTATATTAGATGCTTGTGCTACAACGGCAGTAGAGGAAATATGCGATTATGTAGAAAGTATTGTTAAGGAAAAAGCTATATTGAATAATAAGGATATAACTTTTAGGTATAGTCCAGGTTATGGAGATTTGCCGTTAGATGTTCAAAGTAGCTTTTTATGGGTATTAGATGCTCAAAAAAAAATTGGACTTACTGTATCAGAAAACAATTTACTATTTCCCAGGAAATCTGTTACAGCAATAATAGGAATAATAGATAGTGGAAGTAAAAAGAAAATAAAGAGCTGCAAAAAATGTGCTAACTATAAAAATTGCAGTTTTAGAAGAGAGGGAGAAATCTGTGGGGCTTAGGGAATATATAAAAAATAACATATTAATATTTGATGGAGCTATGGGAACAATGCTTCAAAAGAAAGGACTGAAATTAGGAGAAAATCCTGAAATCTTAAATCTAAAAGAGCCACATATAATAGAAGAAATTCATAGAGAATATATATCTAGCGGTGCTAATGTAATAACTACTAATACTTTTGGTGCTAATGAACTTAAGCTAAAACTTTGTGATTTAGTGGTTGAAGAAGCGATAGATGCGGCAGTTAATATTGCCAAAAAAGCTAAAGGAAATAGTGAAACATATATAGCACTGGATGTAGGTCCTATAGGGGAACTCTTAGAGCCTATGGGAACTCTAAGTTTTGACAGAGCGTATGAAATTTTTAAACGACAAATAATTCAAGGGGTTAAATCTGGTGTTGATATAATTTTAATTGAAACAATGACAGATTTATACGAGCTTAAGGCCGCAGTGCTTGCAGCAAAGGAAAATTCAAGTTTGCCAATATTTTGTACAATGACCTTTGAAGAAAATTTGAGAACATTCACCGGATGTACTCCAGAAGCCATGGTACTTGTATTAGAAGGATTAGGAGTAGATGCACTTGGAGTTAATTGCTCTTTGGGGCCAAAGCAGCTAAAACCAATTGTTGAAGAAATATGCAACTTATCACATATCCCAGTAATGGTTCAGCCTAATGCAGGCCTTCCAACATTATCAATAGGTAATGAAACAAAATATGATGTTACTAAAGAAGAATTTGCAGATACTTTATGTGGATTTATTGATCTAGGGGTAAGAGTGATAGGTGGATGTTGTGGAACAAGTCCAGAATATATCGAGGAATTGTATAAAATAACGAGAAACAAGAAACTTGTGTCCATAGAAAAAGAATATTATTCCGCAGTTTGTACACCATCAAAAGTAGTAAGGATAGATGGTGTTAGAATAATAGGTGAACGAATTAATCCTACAGGTAAAAAGTTATTTAAGGAAGCTTTAAAAAATGGAGATTTAGATTATATATTAAATCAAGCAGTTTCCCAAATAGAAGTTGGAGCTCACATTCTAGATGTTAATGTAGGATTACCTGAAATTGATGAAGCAGATATGATGCATAAAGTAATTAGAGAGATTCAAGGCATCATGGATACACCACTTCAAATAGATTCTTCTGATCATAAAGCAATAGAGACAGGGCTCAGATATTATAATGGAAAACCTATATTAAATTCTGTAAATGGAGAAGATGAAGTTTTAGATAGAATACTTCCTATAGTAAAAAAATACGGCGCAAGTGTAGTAGGTTTAACATTAGATGAAAGAGGTATTCCAGCAAAAGCAGAAGAAAGGTTTGAGATTGCAGAAAAAATAATAAGTAAAGCAGCGGAATACGGAATAAGAAAAGAAGATGTATTTATAGATTGTTTAGTTTTAACTGTGTCAGCTCAGCAGAAAGAAGTCCAAGAAACTTTAAAAGCTGTAAGAATGGTTAAAGAGAAATTAGGAGTTAAAACAGTACTTGGAGTTTCAAATATATCGTTTGGCCTTCCTAATAGAGAATTAATTAATGAAACTTTCTTGGCTCTGGCTCTTGCCAATGGGCTAGATTTACCAATAATCAATCCTAATGTGAATGGAATGACTAGAGTTATTGATTCTTACAATGTTTTATATAATTATGATAAAGGCGCTGAAAGGTATATTAATAGTTATGCAAATGTAGAATTATCAACAAACGTTATTATTAAAGGTAATGGATTAGTAAAGAATAATTCAAATACAAATACAGTTCATGATTTAAAGTATATTGTCGTTAAAGGACTAAAAGAAGAGGCAAAGCAAGCTACAGTTGAATTATTAAAAGAAAAGAAGGAACTTGAAATAGTTAATGAGTATTTAATTCCAGCATTAGATATGGTTGGAGAAAAATATGAAAAAGGAGAACTTTTTTTACCGCAGCTAATTCAAGCGGCTGAAACAGTAAAAAATTCATTTAGTATCTTGAAGGAAGAAATATCTAGAACTAATTCTCAAACTATATCAAAGGGCAAGATAATTGTAGCTACAGTAAAAGGAGATATTCATGATATAGGTAAAAATATAGTAAAAGTTATCTTAGAGAACTATGGCTATGAAATGATAGATTTAGGGAAAGATGTACCTATAAAGACTGTTGTAGAGGAAGCAAAAAAACATAATGCATCTTTAATTGGATTAAGTGCTCTTATGACAACGACGCTTAAAAGCATGGAGGAAACAATAAAAGCCCTAAGAGAAGATGGATATAATGGAAAGATATTTGTTGGTGGAGCAGTACTCACAAAAGATACAGCAGAGAGAATAGGTGCAGACTTCTATGCCAAAGATGCAAAGGAATCAGTAGAAATTGCAAGAAGAGTACTTTCATAATAAATAGTAAATTCAGAAACTAATATTTAAAAGGTTGTCCCATGTATTTAAAATGCATGAAACAACCTTTTTATTTACAAGAAATTTATATTGAAGCCAAATTATAAAATATTATAATTCTATTATATCTAAATCATCAGGCATGTATATTTTTCCGCTGAATACTTCTTTACCTTCATTTATGTACAATTCTTTTCTATTCTCTAGATTTTTATCCTCTGTATGATACAAAATAACATTTTTAACATTTAGGTCCTGTGCATTTTGGCAAGCATCTTTTGCAGTAGCATGGTGTTTTTCATATGGTTTAAATATTTCTTTTTGGGAGTAAAGGCAAAATGCTTCATGGAATAAATAATCTACATTAGCACAATATTTCTTCACAGTTTCTCTATAAGGTTCGTCACCTAAAAATGTTAGAGATTTACCATTATTTAATGTTGCTGTGAATCCATGTTGTAGATCTTTTGTGCTTTTTATATCGAAGAAAGTAGTTTTTCTATTTAATATAGTTGCTGTATAGTTATCCTCAATTCCATTAAATAATATTCTATCATCAAATAATTTTAAAAATTTTTTTTGAAGCACAAACGAAGAAATTGATTTTATAGCATCTATTGAAGTTTTATGGCAATAGATATTTAAATTTCCAGAGTATTTATCATTTAGTATGCTTTGTGCTACAGCACGGATAACCCAAATGCTTCCTAGTATATGATCATTATGATTATGAGATATAAACATATTATGTATTTTATTAATTGGTATATTTAACTTTTCTAGATTTGATAGTATTGTATTACCACCACCTGCATCAATAAGGAAGTGTTCGTCTTCATTAGAAAAAGTAAAACATGTATTATAGCATTTTGTAACCATTGCTGAACCAGTGCCGAGAATATATATTTTTTCCATCTTAAATCTCCTTGTATAAATATAAAATTTTTAAAGATAATATGAGTAAAGATCACTAAATATTAAATTTAACATAATTACAATTATAAGAGTTAATTGAAATAAATTCAATATTATGATAGTGCTACATAAATTAGCTTAAGTCTGATATATAAATACAAATATATTTTGTCAAATGCATTTACTTATAATTAGACATGCTATATACTAGTGTATATACATGTGATGCAAGAGGAGGAGAAAATATAATGAATAATAAAATAAAACAAATGGTGTATGCCGGATTACTTACAGCATTAGCAATAATAATTCCTATTCAGTTTGGGTTTTTAAGAATAGTTATTCCACCATACTTTACTGCAACATTAGCGGCTCATGTACCTATGATGTTATCAATGTTGATATCGCCTTTTGTGGCAGCTGTAGTTGGAATAGGTTCTACAATTGGATTTTTAATAGCTGGAACACCAGCACCAGTAGTAGCAAGGGCGGCAACTCATATAGTTGTAGGATATGTTGGAGCAATGATAATTATGAAAAATAAAAGTTATGTTAAGGCAATAGCAATAACAGCTCCAATCCATGGAATCTTAGAAGCTCTAGTTACAATACCATTTATAGGATTCTCGATTGCTGTTTATCCTGCATTGATAGTTACAGTTGTTGGTGCAATATTACATCATTCAGCAGATAGCATAATAGCATATGCAATAGTTAAAGCTATGGCAAAAGCAAGGAAGAAAAATATTTATAATGTTTTTGGAGAATTCAAGACTCAAAGAGCTTTACAGAGATAAGGATAATTAGTACTTATAATTTATAGAATATAATAGAGATGTTCATATTTAAAGCTGAGTGCATGATATTTAGATGCATTCAGCTTTGTTTGTTTAAATTATATGGAAAGTTATAGAAAATAATAAAAAAAATATAGACAAAAATACTAAATATCATATAATAAGGATAGAATAAATTTAAAGTTGTAAAATTGAGAAGTATGTTAAATGTTATTTGACTAAGAATCTTAAGAAAAACAATTTCAAATTAGAATACAATGAGGTGAATATTTTGGAAGAAAAAGAAATAATGTCGTTTAAAGATGAAAATGGAAATAAAGTTGATTTTGAAGCTATTGCAAAGATATATTTAGAGGAACAAGGATATTTGTTACTATCACCAGTAGATGAAAAGTGTGATGATATGTTTGCATTTAGAATAGATATTAATGAAGAAGGCAATGAAGAATTAAACCTTGTGGAAGATGATAAGGAATTTGAGGAAATAAAGAAAGAGTATAAGAAATTATTGTATTAAATAGGAGTGAAATTGAATGAAGAGTTCAGAAATAATTGATTTTTTGGAAGACAATGACTTAGCAGAGGTTGAGGAGATAAAACACAAAAGCAATTATGTGATAATAAAATTTTATTATGATTTCGATAAGGAAGAAATAAGTGCTGCAAAGGCATACTCAACTGAAGAAAGTGATTTTGAACCAGAAAGTGATGAATGGTATAATGAATATTACATTCCTTACCTAAAAGATATCGCTGTAGATAATGTAGATTCAATAATGGAAGAAATAACGGATGAGTTTGAATTAGAATCTAAATATAAAGAATTCGGAATGGAAAATGGGAATAGTGGATATTTCAAGTTTATAGCAGCATTTTCTGAAGAGTTAACAGATATAGAAATGGAAGATATTTTAAACGATTACTATGAGTAAAACTGGTATTAAAATACTATTGAAAATATATTTCCTTATGTTATAATTAAATCATAGATTTCCTGAGATGTGCGTAAAGCTTATGATATTCAACCTACATTACATTATCGGGATTTACAATATATTCATAAATGTCAGGCTTCATTAAAATCACAGGATTGTGTCAGTAGAAGACAGGAGTGAATTGAGTTTAACCCACCTGCGAGGCGCAGGACTTGAATATATAGGTGAACGGCATGTTGGGAGCTATGATTGAATTCAACACCTCTATTAGAGGTGTTTTTTTATGTACAATAAAATATAAACAAAAAGAAAATACCAAACATATATCTAGTTTGGTATTCAGTTATATTAACATAAAACTAAAGTTATAATTAAATATTCTAGTTCTTATAAAAGTAGCTATTTTTATATTTTATTTATTGCTATATTTTAAGCAGCTATGTTTTTTACAGATTTAGAGTTATGTTGCTTATAATATATTGACATTAATTCTTTTTGATATAAGACAATGTACTTGTCCAAATTTTGAGATAAATCAACTATAAATGTTTTACTTGGTGAAAAAAACAATAATAATAAATTAAGTAGGGTTTTCCTAAGTACAATATTACATTTTAGTTTAAAAATTACCCAAGTTTTCATACTAACACCTCTTTTTATCAGACTTGGTTTTTGTTATATGATTATTATAAACAAGAAAAGAAAATTTGTAAAAATATTTCATAATACAATTAATGACAATAATTTGCAGAAATGTTTAATAAAACGGTTAATAATTTGTTTTTCTAGTAGATTCATACCTGCATAGAACATAATTGTATATATTTTACAGGTGAAGCGTTCGACAAACGATTACGAAGAAGAATAAATGGTGTCGAAAAAATTCGGGTTGATTATATTATTTTAAATGGTAAAATTATTGATATACGGATAGAAAGGATGAAAATATGATGGACATTGAAAATGCTAAAATAGAAGAAGTTATAGAGAAAATCAATTCATTATATAAGACTAGTCAAGAGAGAGAATTGAGTAATGAAGAGAAAGATTTGCAAAGTAGATTAAGGAAAAGATATATAGATAATGTTAAGAAAAATTTTAGAGCGCAATTAGAAGGTATAGAACTTAACAATAAGAAAAAGGGATGATGAGAATTGGGTGTTTTAGTTAAAAAGTTAATTGATGATTTAAACTTAGAAGTGCTTGTAGAAGGAAAAGAAGATGTTGAAATTTCAGTAAATGATATAAATAGACCTGGGCTACAGCTTGCAGGTTTTTATAATTATTTTGCTCCAGAGAGAATCCAGGTTATAGGTAAAGCAGAATGGAGTTTCTTAGATTATATGCAAATTGAATTAAGGAAAAAAAGAGTTAAAAAATATTTTAGCTTTGACATAAATTGCTTAATCATAACTAGAGGATTGGAGCCACATCCAGAGTTCATAAAGGAAGCAAAAAAGCACAATATATGGTTTGTTAGAAGTAATTTAGTTACTACACAATTTATAAGCAAAACTACAATATACCTAGCTGATAAGCTTGCACCAGAAACAAGATTGCATGGAGTTTTGGTAGATGTATCTGGTATAGGAATATTGATTACTGGAGAGAGTGGAATAGGAAAGAGTGAAACTGCATTAGAGTTGATAAAAAGGGGACATAGGCTTGTCACAGATGATGCAGTTGATATAAAGGACATAGATGGACAGCTAATAGGAAGATCACCTAAAATAACTGTTGGAATGTTAGAGGTCAGAGGCCTTGGCATAATTGATGTTACAACACTATATGGATTAAGTTCAGTAGTTCAAGAGAAAGAGATAAGGCTAGTTATGCATTTTGAACATTGGAAAGATGACAATGATTATGATAGGCTAGGAATAGATAATGAATATATGAATATACTAGGAATTAACGTGAAGAAATTAACGGTTCCTATTAGACCAGGTAGAAATATCGCGGTTATTATAGAAGCAGCAGCAGTAAATTATAGACACGCATTAATGTCTAAAATTACACCAGTTGATGTAATTGAAAATAGAATGAATGAGCTTAATGATTAATATAGTATGTAACTATTTTTACATAACTCAAGTCTAAGTAAATGATTTGAAATGCTTAGAATATGAGATATATATTTATCATCAAAAGGAGGATTGACTATGGAAAATGAAAAAAAAGATTTAAGCAAAAATGCATGGAATAAATATGATGAGAAAGAAGTAAAAAGCATATTCGAGTTTTGTGAAGGATATAAGAATTTTATGTCTAAATGTAAAACTGAAAGAGAATGTGTTAAGGAAGTACTTAGATTAGCTAAAGCTGAAGGCTATGAAGATATAGAGGAAATTATAAAAAATAATAAACAATTAAAATCAGGTGACAAGGTTTTTGCAAATAACAAAGGAAAAGCTGTTGCGTTGTTTATTGTAGGAAGTGAATCTATAGAAAAAGGGCTAAAGATATTAGGAGCTCACATTGATTCACCAAGATTAGATCTTAAGCAAAATCCACTTTATGAGGATAGTGAGTTAGCTTTACTTGATACGCATTATTACGGCGGAATTAAAAAATATCAATGGGTTACATTGCCACTAGCATTACACGGAGTGGTAGCAAAGAAAGATGGGACTGTAATCGATATTTGCATAGGTGAAGATGATAATGATCCTGTTGTTGGAGTGTCTGATCTTTTAATTCATTTAGCAGGAGATCAAATGGGTAAAAAGGCTGACAAGGTAGTAGAAGGTGAAGATCTTAATGTATTAGTTGGAAGTATGCCTTTAAAGGGAAGCAAAAAAGATGCTGTTAAGGGAAATATATTAAAATTATTAAAGGAAAAATATGACTTTGAAGAAGAAGACTTTTTATCTGCTGAAATTGAGATTGTACCAGCTGGAAAGGCTAGAGATTATGGTTTAGATAGAAGTATGGTTATGGCTTATGGGCACGATGATAGAGTGTGTTCATATACTTCACTAATGGCTATGTTTGAAATAAAAGAGCCTGATAAAACTTGCTGCTGCCTATTGGTTGACAAAGAAGAAGTTGGTAGTATCGGAGCAACTGGAATGCACTCAAGATTTTTTGAAAATATAGTTGCAGAAATCATTGATAGAATTGAAGGATATTCTGATCTTAAATTAAGAAGATGTCTTACTAATTCAAAGATGCTATCATCTGATGTTAGTGCAGCTTTTGATCCTAATTACCCATCAGTAATGGAAAAGAAGAATTCTGCATTCTTTGGAAAAGGAATGGTATTTAACAAATATACTGGAGCTAGAGGAAAATCAGGTTCTAATGATGCTAGTGCTGAGTATATGGCAGAGCTTAGAAATATAATGGAAAAGCATAATGTTTCAATTCAAACTGCAGAGCTTGGAAAAGTTGATGCTGGTGGCGGTGGAACAATTGCATATATATTGGCTCAATATAATATGGAAGTAATAGATTGTGGAGTTGCACTTCACAATATGCATGCACCTTGGGAAGTTGCAAGTAAAGTTGATATATTTGAAACAATGAAGGGATATAAAGCTTTTTTAATAGAGGCTTAATCTCAATAAATTAAGAAAAAAGATATTATCAAGTCTAAGGACTGATAATATCTTTTTTTATTGATAGTTGATTTAATCACCTAATATCATAATAGTGGTAGATCTAAAGCGGATAGAAATTTCGATAAATAGTTACTAGGAAATTGCATACAGCCAATATCCCCATGACGATCATCTGATTTTAAATCACCGTGAAAATCGGAACCACAAGAAACTAACAAATTGTGTTCATCTGCTAAAGATAGGAATCTGGAAGTTTCATCTTGTGTATTTTGAAAATAAATTGATTCAATCCCATCAAAATTCATTAGCAATAATTCATCGATATTAGAATCATTTACTAATTTAGGGTGGGCTAAGAATACAAGAGCATTATATCTTTTTAGTAATTTCAATCCGTCACTAGTAGAAAGTTTTAAGGTTGGGACATATGCTTTACAACCTTTTCCAATAAATTTATTGAAAATTTCCTCTAGGTTATAAGGATATCCACAATTAACTATTTCTCTAGCAATATGAGGTCTTGCAATAGTATCATTAGCTTCTTTTAGAATTTTTTCAAAACTAACTTCTATGTTAAATTCATCTTTTAGCTTATCAACCATAAGCTTAGCTCTCATTATTCTATGATCCTTAATATTAATTAATTCTCTAATAAGATCATCATTTTTAAAGTTATTATCTCTAAAAAATCCTAAAAGATGTACACTTTCATTATTGTGTTGAGTTGATAATTCAATTCCAGGAATTAGCGTGATATCATATTTTAAGCTTTCTTCAATAGCTTCATCTAAACCACTTAAGGTATCATGATCAGTTATAGCTAAGTACTTAACATTATTATCATGGGCCCTTTTAACCACTTCATTAGGGGATAGCGTTCCATCTGAAGAAGATGTATGAACGTGAAAGTCCACTTTAAGCATATAATTTAACCTCCAATTTAATTTAAGGTTTATAGTAATAAAATTATCTAATTTATTGTAGATTAACTTGGAATAATATAAAAATATGTTATGCAAATTTTAATAATATAATCATATCATAAGATACTTATATAAGTATACTAAAATAAAACTTAGTGTCGGATATTTATAACTTAAGTTAATATTCACATTTTCTAACTTATGTGTATATAAATTAAAATAAATGTGCCTTGATTTGTTTATAAAAATATCTATTTTGATAAAGGTTTATTAGCTATATGATTACAAAAATCGAATGGATTGTATCTTAGCGGTAAATCTTTAATTGATATAATATCTTCCTTGTAATTTCCATCCCAAGGTGAAACTGATATAGTTGAATCATTAAAAATCTTGAATAGATATTGGCTATTATCTTCAAAAAGTATTTTTATTCTGAAAGGTTCTTTTGTATCAACTGATTCGTCAGAATAATTAACAGTTGTTAGGGATGAAACAAAATCTTCAATTATGGGATTCTCTTCACTTGGAACCTCTATTTCCTTATATAGGTTAGTATCAAATACATAAAGCGTGAAGTTTTGATTATTTAAAATTTTAGCTTTAATTTCATCAATATAATAATGATTACTTGGTTTTACTGAAAAGTTTATGTATTTAGGACTTTGAAGAGCGCAGCTGCTCAAAGTGAAACAGAGAAATAAAATTGTGAAAGCAAAAGTTAATTTTTTCAAAAGTATACCTCCTAGAAATACGTTATATACTATTAAATTTATTCTTTTAGTTATTTTTTAGAACTTTTCAATTAAGCTAATAAGTGATAATTACGAAGATTCTATAATATGAATAAAAAGTAGAGATAATTTGGGAGATTGGTTTATGTATATAATAGGAACAGTAGGCCCTAATGTAAAAGATAGAGCCGTACTTAAGGGGATAATAGAGAGTGGAGTAAATGCTTTACGATTTAACTTTATACACGGAAGCGCAGAAGAATTTTTAGAATTTTTAGAAATGGCTAAAGATATAAAGAGTGATATCCAAGTAATACTAGATCTTTCAGGAACTAAGGTTAGAGTGTCTGGTAAATTCCAATATATTTTCAAAGTTTATAATGGAGAAGTAATTTATTTTTGTGGAGAAGACAAATATAGTGAAGTAGTAAAAAATAGTAAAAATAAAATTAAAGTTATTCCATTAAATATAAAAAACAAAATTTTGAATGAAAAAGATTATAAACAAATAGGAATAAAGGATAATACGATGACTTTCGATATCATAGATAAAGTTGATGGGTTAATAAAGGCAATTACAATTCGGGGAGGAGTTATTAGAAAATGGAAGGGTTGCAATATAAAGAATCTTGAAAGAAAAGAGTTGCCACTAAATGAAAATGATAAGGATGCAATAGTTTGGGGAGTTAACAATAAAGTAGATATAATATGCCAATCGTTCGTTGAGGAAAAGAAAGATATTGATGATGTTAAATTATTTCTAAATAGCAGAAAATCAAATCAATTTAAGCCTAAAATTTGGGCTAAAATAGAAACATTAAATGGAGTTAATAATATAAAAAGCATTTTAGGTGAAGCAGATGGAATTGTTATAGGCAGGGGGGATTTGATTCCAGAAACATCCATAGAAGATACTCCTATTTATGAAGAAAGAATAATAAAAGAAGTTCTAGGAGATAAAGATAAGGAGATAATTATAGCTACGCATATCCTTAATAGCATGAAAAATGGAAAAATGCCATCGATTTCAGAAGTAGAAAGCATATATAATTTCATAAAAATCGGAGCTACTGGATTTCTTTTAGCAGGGGAAACGTCCATAGGAAAAGCACCTATAAGAACAGTAGAATTTCTAAATAATTTGATTATGAAATATAGGAATATATGAGCAGTAATAAAAAAGTTCAAGCGATTATGAAATAGCAGAAATATAAATTAATTAATCATGAAAGTAATTGAAATGATATTAGTTAGAATGAGGATATTAGAAAGTATATGTAAATATATATTAAGAGCATAAGAAATTAATATGATTTATTTCTTATACTCTTAATTCGTCTATATGTTATTATGTATTCGCTTCAAATAGAAACTTATGATAATAGTCAACGCGTAATCATAAACTAAAAATACAATTTGTCCAGCAATCCATATCATATATAAAGGATAGTCAATGTTAAAATCAGCTAAAAGATTAGTAAAAATAAAATAAATTACTAGAAGTGATGCATTAAAAGCAATTAATTTAAAAAACAATTCCAGTGGAATATTTCTAAGTTTTTCTGAAAAATATTTTACTATTCCATAAATTCCAAAGAATGACACATAATAGACGGCAATATTAGTTGGGATCAAAAATAAACCAAGAATACTTGAGGCAACATAAACTAGTATAGTATTTTTTATTGAAGTTCTTATTATTGAGATAGGAATTAAGCAAGAAGCTATTGTCAATATTGTTAAAGTGCTTACTGGAAGTATAGAAGCAGCATAAAGTATAATTAATGTTAATGCTATAGTTATTCCATTTTCAGCTATATATTTTGCCTTCATAAGATATTCACCTCACTAAATAAATGCAGCTTATATATGTTCTAAAATGTTTAATTCATAGAAGTCTACCTTAAAGTATAGCCTAATGTAGTAGTAGTCAGATAATTTTATAAAGAATGAATTATAATGTTTAGAACATATATTATAAAATAAAAGAGTTCATCATATTTATATTAGCAGCAGCCAATTAAATCTCCGCCAGCACATTCGCATAAGGAATCAAGACACCAAAGATTTATACAACAATTACACATGTCAGCATTACTAGAATTTGTGGTTCTATAGTAAGGGTTTGAATAATTATTACCTCTTTGCCTTAAAGAATTTAAGCCTTGCCTATATTCAAAGTTATTTGGATCCATATTAACGGCTGTAGTCATATGATCAAGGGCTGAATCAAACCAGCCTTTGTTGAGCATTATTGCACCATATAAATAATGCCATTCAGCAGATTTGTTATTTATAGAATTTAAACGACTTTCAGCTGCTGCATAATTTCCAGATTGAATAAGTCTTCTTATTTCTTGAAAATCATACGAGTTACTTGATGAATTGTTATAACTAGATGTACTATTGGAATTATAACTGTTACTTCCAGGATTTTTTGTTAATGCCTCATAAGCCTCATTAATTTCGATCATTTTCTCTTGCGCTAAATTTTTTAATGGATTATCACCATATTGGTCAGGATGGTATTGCTTAATAAGTTTTCTATAAGCACTTTTTATTTCATCTTGACTTGCACCTGGCTTTACACCTAATATTTCATATGGATTCATTATAAATCTCTCCTTTTAGTCTCATTTGTATTTTCTGGATTTTTAATTATGTTCATATATTTATCCATTAAACCTAATTCAATTATATTATATAATATATCCTCATTTCTTTTTAGGTTTAATTTTTCTAAGTTTTCTTTACAACTATATCCACAATTTAAAATTGTAAATTCTATCTTAGGCTTTATGAATTCCATAAATTTATCGTATGTTAAAGAATTTTTGTTATACAAGAAATTTATTGGATTAAACTTTTTATTTTCCATATCAGATTTCAAATCATCTAAGGCATCTATTAGATAAATCCATTTTCCTATTGAATATCCTAATCTATATAAAGTATTCCTTAAATCCAATCCGTCATCGATTAATTTATAAGGATAATCACGTAAAATTCCGCCAACTAAATCGCTAAAAGGATCACATATTTCATCTATAGAATTAAATGATTTACTATTTTCTAAAGTGGAAAGTTTATTTAAAGATTCCGCTATGTTGTTATTAATTTTAATGATTGAACTAGGAAATTTTCTTTTATAAGGGAATAAAAGAAGTGATAAAAATTTACTTTTATAATTTTTATCATCATGAGCATCATCTAACAGTTTATAATAAAATAGGGATATATTCATAGCAGAGGCATAAGATAACGCCTTATTATTAGCTATTACTATTTTTTTTTCAGTAGGGTGAAGAGAACATCTGTGATGAGAAATTTCCAGTTCTTCTGGATTTAATGCATCTAATAGTAAACCTAAAAAAGTCATATCATAATTTAAAGACATTCTCGGTATATTACCAAATTCTTTTTTTATATGGCAACATAATCCACAATAATAGCATTTAAATCTAGCAAAATCCTTTACTTTCATTTCTGCTTTTAATGGAATAACATATCCAAACAATAAAAAACACTCCTTATAAAATTCAATATAAATCAATTATACAGTAAATTTAAGTATATAAACAATAAAGTTCATATATACATAATAAAATTTTCAGATAATATTAACATTTGTATGACTGTATATTGAGCATATTATATATTTTTGCACTTATGAATTTAATTTTAATTTATAGGAATCTTTTATCGTAGATCCCAATATAATGTTATCGTGGCCAAAACAGGAGTGATAGGAGTTAAGCAGTAAATAATAAGTATTTCAGGAAAATTTGAAATATTTATAAAAAAAGTCTTTACAACGGATAATTATTATTATATAATAACAAATGTAGAAAGCAAGAAAACAAAAGATAAAATTAAATGATATAAATAAAAAATAAATAAATTAAAATTTTAGGAGGAAGAGATTATGAAAAAATTCGTTTGTACAGTGTGTGGTTATATTTATGAAGGAGAAACAGCTCCAGAAAAATGTCCAGTGTGTGGAGTAGGAGCAGAAAAATTTGTTGAACAAAGCGGAGATCTAGCTTTTGCTGATGAACATGTAATCGGAGTTGCTAAAGGTGTTGACAAAGAAGTAATTGATGGATTACAAGCAAACTTTGTTGGAGAATGTACAGAAGTTGGAATGTACTTAGCTATGTCAAGACAAGCTGATAGAGAAGGATATCCAGAAGTTGCAGAAGCATATAAGAGAATAGCATTTGAAGAAGCAGAACATGCTGCTAAATTTGCTGAATTACTTGGTGAAGTAGTAGTAGCAGATACAAAAGCTAACTTACAAGCTAGAGTTGATGCAGAACATGGTGCATGTCAAGGTAAAAAAGATTTAGCAACACTTGCTAAGAAATTAAACTTAGATGCAATTCATGATACAGTTCATGAAATGTGTAAAGATGAAGCTAGACATGGAAAAGCATTTAAAGGATTATTAGATAGATATTTTGCATAATATCGTAGGATAGAATAATATACACATATTTTTAACTGAATAATTAATGATAATTCTGCTTAATAAGCAAAGTAAAAGAGAAGATAATAATTTATCTTCTCTTTTACTTTTGCAATCTTTCTTCATACAAAGATTTATACATATTATATGTTTTTTCATCTAAACAAACCATTGCAATTTCATCAAAGGTATCTGGAGAGTCATTTATAAATGATAAAATTTCATCTAATGCGATATTGCAGGCTTCATTTAATGGATAGGAATAGGCACCTGTGCTTATAGATGGTAAAGCAATAGTTTTAATGGGATGATCATTAATATAATCATCGAGTTCTTTTAGTATAAAGTCTCTTTGTTTATCAGTATTAAAGCGATAAAGATTTTTGTTTAAAATTTCGTTACACTGCTTTGAATAAAATTCAGAATAATTAGCTGCTATTTCAAAAACAGAACGATAAGCATTTCTTAAGTATTTTTCCTCTGAGCCGTTATTTCGGTAAATGGGCCCTACAGTATGTATTACCCAATGTACACCATGATCACTCAAGTTATAAGATCTTGTTAATTTTGATCTGCCAGTCAAACAGCCGTTTAGCTGTCTACACTCATCTAATAGTTTTTCACCGCAAGCCTTGTGAATAGCACCATCAACTCCTCCACCGCCAAGTAGAGATGCATTCGCAGCATTTACAATAGCATCAAATTTGATTTTTGTTATATCATCAAAAAGTATTTTAAAGTTAGTCAAATTAATCACCTCATATTAGTCATACAAAAATTCTCTCACTTAATAGTTTACACCCAATTAACATAAATAAAAATACTATTTTTTGAAAAAAATGTTAATTAGATATGTGAAAATTAAATTATAGTTATACATATGAGAGAAATAATAAAATAATAAAGCACACATTAATGTATGCTTTATTATTTTGTTTAATTACAATAATTTTTGAATTATAGAAAAAGAACTAATGAAATAAAGTAAATCAACTAAATAGGTTGATTTTCTAAATTTTTTCTTCTATTATCTAAAGGATTTAAATTTATATGATGTACTTTCATTGTTTCGTCTGGGTTCATAATTAATCTGTCTAAACGAATTCTACCCTCAGAAGTATTTGCAACAACCATAGTTTCAGTACCCTTTTTGTAAAGAACCCAGTTGTAACCGTCTTTTACTACTTTATTTACATCTTCCATTGAAATTAAAGCAGTATCCTTATGATTTCCAAATTTATCTCTTAAAATTATACCCATTGTATCATGATCAATCTTAGTACAATCATTTTTTAAACTTCTATTATATAATTCTAAATTTTCTTTTCTGTTATCTAAAGTATTCCCGTTTAAGTGTTTTATTGGAGTCTTTGGATTAACATCTAAAATAACAGATTGAATTGATTTTTTAGTGGAAACTGTTTTTCCATTAACTTTAGCAGTCTCTAAAGTTTGAACAAGATAATTATTAAAATCTTTATGCCATTCAGCAAACCAAATTCCAGCTTCTTTAACTTTTTTAGCGTCGAATGTGTCTATCTTGCAAACTAGTTCACTTCCATCTTTCTTTAAGATAGTAATTTCAGTAAGATTACCTTTTTCAGTATATTTATTTTCTTGAGTTTTATAATTTGTATTTATGGTTAAGCACCTCTTTCATGATTTAATGTTTATTAATATATGTGAATGACAATCTAATTTGAAAAATAACACAAAATAAGTTATTTTTCAAGGTTTTGTATATATTATGACACATATATAATTAATTTAAACATTACATCATTATACCAGATTAAAAATATAAAAGATATACACCTATAAAAAAAGCGCGAAGCGCAACCAAAAACATATTATTAATTAAAAAAGTGTTAGTAATATGTAATAAGAACAACTGATAAAAAAGTACGCACCTTATAAAAAAGCGTGAAGCGCAACCAAAATCATTTAAATTAGAAGAAAGCACTTACCTTAGAAAAAAGAGAAACCAAAAACATATAATCAATAAAAAAAATCTCATTAATATATAATAAGAACAACTGATAGAAAAGCACACACCTCTAAAAAAGCGCGCACATATGAAAAGAGCGCGAAGCACAATTTGGAACTTATTAAGCGAACCAAAATCATTAAATTATATTTCATTGTGTATACCCACAAAATCTTAAAAAATATTAAATATATGGTAGACGCAGCTGAGTAAACTAAAGTAAAATAGAATTTGATATTAAGAAAGCGCAGATAATGAGGTACTAAATATGATAATAACTGAGACTTTAAAAAACATTTTGGAAGATAAGAAATTTATACACAAAGCTATATCTATTACAGTACCAATAACATTGCAAGCTCTGTTAAACACAAGCTTGAATCTTGTGGATACTGTAATGATTGGAAGTTTGGGTCAAAGTTCAATTGCAGCAGTTGGCCTTGCAAATAAAGTATTCTTTGTTTTTACATTGCTATTATTTGGGATTGTTAGTGGGTCTTCAATTTTAACTGCTCAATATTTTGGCAAAAATGATATAAAAAATATAAGAAGAGTATTAGGTATGTCTCTGATTATAGGTTTAGCTGGATCAATTATTTTTGTAATACCGAGCTTAATATGTCCCGAAATAGTTATGAGTATTTTTACGCCAAATGAAAATACAATAAAAATAGGTGCATCATATTTGGCTATAGCTGCAATTAGTTACCCTTTAACTGCAGTCACAAACGTTTATGTGGCGCTTTTAAGAGGAGTAAACCAAGTGAAAGCTCCTGTTGTAATAACAGTGTTTTCTATTTGTATTAAAGTAATGCTAAATTACACGTTAATATTTGGACATTTTGGTGTACCAGCTCTTGGAGTGCAAGGAGAAGCTATTGCAACTCTAATAGCTAGAACAATTGAATGCACATGTATTTTAGCCATAGTATATTATGAAAAAGGACCAGCAGCTGCAAAATTTAAAGAACTCATATCTTTTAATAAGAAGTTTACAAAATTATATGCTTCAACTGTATCTCCGGTTATAATTAATGAATTTATGTGGGGCTTGGGAGTAACAATGTATTCTTTAGTATATGGGAGAATGGGCGATGGAGCTGTTGCAGCAATCACAATAACCCAAACAGTTGAACAAATAATGACAGTTGTATTTCAGGGGATAAGTGCAGCAACTGCGGTTATATTGGGAAATGAATTAGGTGCCAATAAATTGGATGACGCAGAAAGTCATGCAAAGTATTTTATAATCCTGCAGTTTATTTTTGCTTTAATAATGTCTGCAACATGCTTGTTTATTAGAAGCCCAATAATTACGTTGTTTAATGTAACTGAAAGTGTAGCAGTAGATATTAGCAGATGTTTAATAGTTTTTTCATGTTATTTACCATTTAAGATATTTAATTGGGTAAATATTGTTGGTATACTTAGAAGTGGTGGAGACACTAAAGCAGCATTAATGCTAGATATTACTGGAGTATGGTTAGTTGGCATACCGTTTGCCTATTTAGGTGGAATGCTACTTGAGCTTCAGATATATTTCGTATATGCAATGGTCACATTTGAAGAAGTATACAAATTTATACTTGGGTTTAGAAGATACAAGCAAAGGATATGGCTTAAAAATTTAGTTTAGAATTGGGGAGGATTTTAAAATAGAAGATGAAGTCTATTTTTAGAATTCTCCCTGTTTATTCTAAAAGGGAAAGACTTAAAAAATAAAAAATGAATTGTATAAATATGGAATTCTTAATTTTTTTGTAACCTCTCAGAGGATTATTTCCTATATAATAGGAGATAATGAAAATATTAAATAAATATAGATTTCGGAGGAATATATGGATAAACAAACAAACCATAAGCCAAGAAAAAAAACGCACAAAAGAAAGAAAAGAAAATCTAATTCGAGAGTACTTTTAAAGGGATTATTGGATATGTTTATCTTTTTAGCTATAACAACGCCATTGGTATTATTCTTTGGACCATATGATAATACGAGAAAAACATTTATATCAACAGTCCTAGCAACAAGGCATGCTTATTTAATAAATGATATAATTCCACAATCAGCTTTAAACAAACTTCTTGGAATAGATGAAGAGAGTGATAGTCAAGAAGTTTTTCAAGATATGAAAAAAATAAATGTTAAATATAAAGTTGGAAATGAAATAAATCGATACGATATACATACTCAGAGATTTGATGGATATGTGTTAGAAGTGAAAAATCCATTAAAAATGAAGGTTGCAATGACTAAGTTTTTAGGTAAAATGGGTGAAAAGACAAGTCAGATGGCGGAAGATAATAATGCTGTTGCAGCTATTAATGGTGGATCATTTATTGATAAATCAACTGATGGAACTGCTTATGCAGGTACTGGATCTGAACCTGGTGGATTTGTAATATCAGGCGGAAATGTTATTTATCCGAAGTCTGGTGCAGATGAGAAAAAAGTTGAAAATGTAATTGCATTTACAAAAAGTGGAGAACTAGTAGTTGGGGATCATAGTTTGGCTGATTTAAAAAAGATGAATGTACAGGAAGCTATGTGTTTTAGAAGACCTAATATTGTAATTAATGGGATCCGACAAGTAAAAAATAAAATGGAAGATGGGCTTAATCCTAGAACTGCAGTTGGTCAGAAACAAGATGGAACTATAATTCTATTAGTTATAGATGGCAGAAAGATAACGTCACCGGGAGCAAGTTTATATGATGTTCAAGAGATAATGATGGAAAGAGGTGCTGTTAATGCAGGTGCTCTTGATGGAGGATATTCTTCAACTATGTATTATAAAGGAAATGTTATAAATTCTCCTAATGCTTGGGATGGTGAAAGAACCGTTGCTACAGCATTTTATGTGGAACAGTAAAAGGAGGATAAGTGATGAGAAATATTAAAAGAAGATTAGCATGGTGTGCGCTTGCTCTAATATTACAGCAATGCATATTTTTATATTTTGATAAAGTATATTTGGCATCTGATCTTAATATAAAAGCTGAAGAAGTTAAAGATGAGGATAATGTAGCTGATAAGAAAACAGAGATTAATATAAAAAAGGGAGTAAGTGAAATTAAAGTATCTTCAGATGCAAGATATGTATCATATATAGAAGACAGTAAGCTTAAAACATTAGATAGCAATGATGATAAGGAAAAAGTATGTGATACAGATAGTGGTTCAGAAATTGTATTCTATAGATGGCTTAATAGTGAA
This sequence comes from Clostridium beijerinckii, assembly GCF_036699995.1. Taxonomy (NCBI): domain Bacteria; kingdom Bacillati; phylum Bacillota; class Clostridia; order Eubacteriales; family Clostridiaceae; genus Clostridium; species Clostridium beijerinckii. The sequence goes on from NZ_CP144906.1 coordinate 1,629,731, forward strand.
GATAATATGATAATAATTCAAAAGATAAAGGAAAAAGGTGCGTACTATTTTGAGCCTATATCTTTTGATGCTAAAAAAGGAGAAGCAAGGGATCTTGCAGACTTTGATTTAAAAAAGGTTAGAATTAAGCTTGAGAGTACAAAGGATGAAATTAATAATGTTGTATTTTCAACATTAACTCATAGTTTATATATAGAAGTGAAGAAGAGTAGTGGAAAATGTGATTTGTATTACGCAAACGTAATGAATCAGTTGAAGAAGGTTAAAAGTGAAAAAGTTATAGGAAATGTTGTAGTACCAACAACTAGCACTAATGCGATAATGGAGGAAAATAACAATATAACTATATTAAATACAAAAGGAAATGTATCAATACCTAATGTTAAAAGTGCAAAAATATTAGGAGCTGATGTTAATGATAATGTGTATTTTGGCGAAGTAGCAGACAACAAAATTAAAAATATATATTACAGCGTGTTATCTGATAGTCAGAGGAAATGGAATCAATTAAAACTTGCGAAACCTGTTGATAAAAATGATATACTAATCGATTATTCGGGTAAAGTTTATATTAATAGTAAATCAGATAATAGTGTATTAGAATTAACAAGTAATAAAAACATAAAATATAAAGGGGAATTGGTTCAATCATATTCTAAAGGAATAATTTCTAGAGATGGCAATACATTAATTAAAAATAAGTTGGAATAAAATAATATGAATAATGAATAAGTTAAAAAAAAATAGATAAACTATACATTGATGAAAAGAAGATCTTCATAAAAAGGAAGATCTTGTTTTTTTACATAAAATCAATGGAGGAATGAAAATGTCTAAAATAGGAGTAGTGAGTGCAATATTAGAGCATCCAAAGGAAGTACAAGATGAATTTAATGATGTAGTAGCATCATTTAGAGGAAGCATAAAAGGAAGGATGGGGATACCTTTTGCTGATGAGTTATCAGTTATATCTATAGCTCTTACAGGGGAATCAGAAGAAACAATAAATGATTTTACAGAGCAGCTTGACCGTATTGATGGTGTGTCAGTGAAAACTTCAATAGCAAAGATTGAAGTCTAGCAGGAAAAGAAATATTTGAAAATAAAGTCTGTATTTAAAAATATAAAGAATGCATACCTGACATCTTTAAAAGCTGGTAGGTATGCATTAATTTTACCGTAACATAAATTTTACAATTATATTTTAAAATAAATGCTATAATATATAAGTTCTAATCAATATAATTTATTCTTTACGAAATTATTTCAATTATAATATTAATTGATGATTTAAGATAAACTTCTATGAAGCAGATTTTTAGAAAATACATAAGTTTATAGGAAGAGGCGGTGTTTTATGAATCCGATAGCATTTCAAATTGGAACCTATGAAATTAGGTGGTATGGTATATTAATAGCTCTTGGAGTAATATTAGCTATAATATTAGCAAACTATAATTGTAAAAAGAAAGGAATAGACTTTGACATAATATTAGATTGCTTTTTTGTTGCCTTTCCTACTGCAATTATTGGCGCAAGAGCATATTATGTAATATTTGAATTTGAAAATTATAAAAACAATTTGATAGATATTTTTAATATTAGAAAAGGTGGATTAGCTATTCATGGAGGACTAATTGGTGGGTTTATTGCTACCTACATATTCTTTAAAATAAAGAAATTAAATATGCTAAAATACTTAGATCTAGCAGCACCATCAATTATTTTGGCCCAAGCAATTGGAAGATGGGGAAATTTTATGAATGGAGAGGCGCATGGTGGAGAAGTTTCACATTCATTTATAAGCCATTTTCCAAGCTTTATACAGAAAGGCATGTATATTGAAGGCAGTTACTACAATCCAACATTTTTATATGAATCAATTTGGAACATTGTGATTTGTTTGATTTTGCTATTAATTCTATATAAAAAGAAAAATAATGAGGATGGTGTTGTAGTAGCAAGCTATATAACGCTATATTCTTTAGGAAGGGTATTTATAGAAGGATTAAGAACAGACAGCTTAATGCTTGGTAATATAAGAATTGCACAATTGATAAGTATTATTGGAATGGTATTAGGAATAGTGATTGTACTATACATTAAAAGAAAAAAAAGCTAAGAATTTAACTTAAGCCTAAAATTAAGTATATTATAAAACGAATAAATTCAGAGTTATAATATACTTAATGGAGCTATTAGACAGATTATTTAAATTAAAATTTAAGAAGCAAACATATCAATGCGTATCACTTTTTTAGATGTATATCTAAAGTAATTATATCCATCAATCCAGTATTTAATAAGCTTAGGTTTATAACTTAAAACATGTTTTAAGAAGTCCTCAAAAACATTTGATTTTACTAAAACTTTAATAATCTCCTTAGGATAAGGAGTCTTTTTTACAAAAACCTTTCTTGGATCTATAACTTGAATTTGCTCATTTTTGTTAACAAATATATGGGCATCTCTTATATCAAGTCTCGTAAATTTTAAAGTTTTAAACTCTTCTATAAGATTTATTATTTCGATAGATAGATTATAAGATAATCCATTCTTTTTTATATAAGAACTTAGATTATCACCTTCAACATAATCTCTTAAAATCATGTTGTTAGCAATAAATAATACTTTCGGAAAGAATCTGCTACCATTAACTTTTTCAAGCAGATCAGCTTCGTTTTTAGCTTTCTTTTTATTATAAAATATTTTTAAGGCATACCCTTCTGGAGTTAAATAAACAGCACCTTCCTTACCTTTTCCTAAAAATTCGCACTCTTTAATATCTAAAATGTATCTCATCTTATCACTTTAATTAATTACTTTAGATATTATATGCTGAGACTATTTAGAATTCTACATTTCTATAAATTTGTTCTAGATATCTTCATAAAATCTTCATATTAATTTTGTAATATAGATTATGAAAATTAGATAAATTATATGGAGGAAATAATTATGAATATGACACATTACATGTCACTATTAGCAGATAATCAACCTTGGAATTTAATTATTTTTATGGCAATACCAGTTATCTGTGCGGAAACACTTACAATTACTGAATTTTTCATTATTTTTAACAATGTACAAAAGGGTGGGTTAAGAACTTTAAATAAGGTTGTTGGTATATTTGATGGGATTTATTTTACAGGAATATTCATTTACCTATTAGTAAATGCTGTAATCCCTCTAACAAATACTGGTGGATGGCATACTTGGGTTGACGTATTGGCAGTTGGCTTTTATTTAAGCGGCGTTATCTTCCTTTTGCCGATTGCTCTAATGGAACTAGGGTTAATCTTTAAGAATAGAAAATCAAGGGAAAAAGCAAAAATTCATTTTATACTTATTGGAGGATTTCTAGTTGTTGCACATATTGCAATGATATTTGGAATGGTTAATCCTGAAATAATAAATAATATGTCAAACATGTCGCAAATGCCTGGAATGTAAAAAGGGTGTAGTAAGTTAAGATAATTGCATTTTTTGTTATAATAAGATAAATTGTCTTTACATTAGCATTTTCAAAATGTATAATTGATTTGTATTTTGTAAATACTATATAAAATATAAATATAGAAAAGTGCAATGAAAAAGAAGAGTAAATAGAATTTTAATTATAAGAGATCTAGGGAGGGTGTAATCCTAGAATTTAAAACTATTGAAGGAAGCTTTGGAGTAATAAATAGAAAGCATAAGGTCTATGCCTTAAAGCGTAGTATATTTATGGGGTTATTCCCTTAAAGATAATTAAGCGGATTAAATCAAACGTATTTAAAATTAATATGTTTAAATTAATCAATTTGGGTGGTAACGCGGAAGTCAGCCTTTCGTCCTAAGTATATTTTAGGATGAAAGGCTTTTTTGTATTTAAAGCCAGGAAAAATTGTAATAAAAGATTTAAGTTACGTGAGTGTTAATTATTATGTGATAAACTTATTTATCAAAATAGATGATTAATATGGCTCGAAATGAAAATCAGTTTATTGAAAAATCAAATTTAGTGTAATTTTATTAATGAATAATATTCTCACAAATATGTAGAAATCAAAAGTTTGTAATTACCACACTATTGATAGAAAATATTAACTTAATGTTATTTATATTAAAAAGGAGAATATTTATATGGATGTTAATATTTCATGGTACAAAGAAGAACAAATTAATAGAACTATAAAAAATTTAAGGCAACGTAATATGGATGGTTTCTTTGTAAATGATGATAATGAATTAAAGGAACTTTTAAAACAACTCATAGATGAAAATTCTGTTGTAGGGGTTGGTGATTCTATGACGTTGTTTGAAACAGGTGTTATAGACTTTCTTCGTGAGGAAAATTATACATTTTTAGATAAGTATAGAGACGGTATTACAAGCGAAGAAAAGAAAAGTATTTATATGCAAAACTTCTCTGCTGATACTTTTATGTGTAGTACCAATGCCTTGACTGAAAGTGGAGAACTATACAATATTGATGGTAATGGAAGTAGAGTTGCACCAATGATTTATGGTCCTAAGCAGGTTATTTTAGTGACTGGAACAAATAAGCTTGTTAAAGATATAGAAGAAGCAGAAAGAAGAGTTAGAAATTATACTGCTCCGATTGATGCAAAAAGATTAGGGAAGGATACTCCATGCACTAAATTAGGGTATTGTGTGGATTGTAAAAGTCCTAATAGAATATGTAATGATTTTACCATTATAAGAGGACAATTTGTTAAAGGTAGGATAAAAGTAATAATTGTAGGAAAACAATTAGGATATTAATATCTTGTAATGTTATTAAATTGTGATAATTAAATAATTTGAATTTATTCTACATATTTATTATGTGGTTTATCCGATAGCTAGCATCCGTAATACCCACACTTCTTTAAGCGGGGGATAACGGCTGCACGCTCCTGGATAAGTTCAACTAGGATTCAGATGGGGATCAAACAACCCCACCTGAATCAAGTTTCACTTGATATAAATTGCCATGACAAGGGGCTAATAATACCTTGTAAGGAAGAATGATAAGGAGAGATACAAATAATGAGTTTTGAAAAATTAGCAGATATAATATTTGGAAATGTTGAACATACAACTGAATATTACATTGAAAAATATCCAAAGAGAAATCTTAAAGAAGGTGCAAGAGTTACTAGATATGCACCAAGTCCAACTGGATTCCAACATATAGGTGGAGTTTTTGCTGCATTAATAAATGAAAGATTAGCAAGCCAAAGTGAAGGTGTTTTTTATTTAAGAATAGAAGATACTGATCAAAAGAGAGAAGTTCAAGGTGCAATAGAAGATACGATAGCAACTATGCATAATTTTGGCATGGATTTTAGTGAAGGTATGACAGGAGAAGAAACTTCTAAAGGTGAATATGGTCCATACAGACAAAGTCAAAGGGCTGAAATATATAATACTTTTGCAAAAGATTTACTTATAAAAGGTTTAGCTTATCCAGATTTCTGTACTCCAGAAGAATTAGCTGAACTTAGAGAAAGACAAATAGCTAATAAAATAACTCCAGGTTACTATGGCGAATATGCAAAATTCAGAAATATAACTGAAGATGAAGCTATAAAGAGAATTGAAAATGGAGAAAAGTATATTATAAGATTAAAATCTCCAGGAAATCCTGAAACAAGAGTTGAGTTCCACGATCTAATTAAGGGAGATATATCATTCCCAGAAAATAATCAAGATGTGGTACTTATTAAAGGAGATGGGCTTCCAACTTATCACTTTGCTCACGCTATAGATGATTATTTAATGAGAACAACAGATGTAATAAGAGGAGAAGAATGGTTATCATCACTTCCTATACACGTTCAATTATTTGAAGTATTAGGTTTTGAAGCACCAAGATATGCTCATATTCCAACAATAATGAAACAAGATGGTGGATCAAAGAGAAAGCTTTCAAAGAGAAAGGATGCAGAAGCTGCTGTTTCTTACTACAAAGAAGTTGGATTCCCAGTGGTAACTGTAATAGAATATTTACTTAACATAGTTAACTCTACTTATGAAGAATGGAGAGCTGAAAATCCTAAGGCTGATTATCATGAATTTGAAGTCCATTTAGAAAAAATGGGTAAGAGTGGAGCATTATTTGATTTAGTTAAATTAAACGATGTATCAAAAGATAGAATAGCTGCTATGAAGGCTTCTGATGTTTATGATTACTATACAGCATGGGCTAAGGAATTTGATGCAGAAATGTATAAATTAGTTACAGAAAATGAAACTATGGCAAAGGAAATCTTCAATATAGATAAAGAAGGTCCAAAACCAAGAAAAGATTTTGCAAAATGGGATGAAGTAAAAGATAAGATTTTCTATTTCTTTGATGAACTATTCTATAAGGAATCAGCAGAACAAATTGAACTTCCAAAGGGAGTTACATTAGAAGCAGCAAAAGAAATAGTAGAAACTTACAAGAAAGAATTTAAATTTGATGTAGAAAGTCAAGAAGCTTGGTTTGATGACTTAAAGGAAATAGGAATTAGACTTGGCTATTGCGCTAATAGAAAAGAATTTAAGGCAAATCCAGATCAATATAAAGGTATGATTTCGGATGTTGCAGGAGCAGTTAGAGCAGCACTAACTCATAGAACTAATTCACCTGACATTTATACTATAATGCAAATCATAGGTGAAGAAAATACAAGAAACAGATTTGATAAATTTTTAAATATATAAACCATAAGCAAAAGGTATAGGTTGGACGTACTCCAAACACTATGCCTTTTTAATTTTATGGGAAAGTTTGAACTTAATTCATTTAAACTTGAAATGCATTAACTGCATCTCTAAGCTTTTCTGCAAGTTTATTTAAGTCTTGAGTATGTTTAGCTATTTGATTTACACTTGCTAGTTGCTGCTCAGTTGTGGCAGAAATTTGTTCAGTTGCAGCAGAGCTTTCTTCAGTTGAAGCAGAAAGAGTCTCTAAAACCTCAACTATTTCATTTTTCTCGTTTTCCATCTCAAGGCTATAAGTTTTTAGGTTTTTCATATCGTTTGTAATCTTTTCTACAGATTTTAATATTTCAACAAATATATCCTTAGCGTCTATTACAGAATTATTTTGCTCCTTAGCTATTAGCTTTCCGTCTTCAATGGCTTTTACAGCAGCCTTTGATTTATCTTGGATTCCATTGATTAATTCTTTAACTTTTGAAGCAGACATTGAAGATTGAGAAGCTAATTTTCTAACTTCTTCAGCGACTACAGCAAAGCCTTTTCCTTGCTCACCAGCTCTTGCAGCTTCTATAGCAGCATTTAAAGATAATAAATTTGTTTGTTCTGAAATCTGACTTATTGCCTCAGTGATAGATCCAATTTCAATAGAAGTTTTATCTACTTCCATTATTATAGCGCTAGTTTTTTCAGTGGCTTTGTTATTTTCGATTGATTTTTTTGAAAGTAAATCAATTGCTTCTAAACCTCTGTTGCTAATATTAGTTGTTTTAATTGCAATATCGTTAGTTTCTATTGTTAGTTTTGTAACTAAATCTATTTTCTCTGATAAATTCTTAACTCTTATAACTCCGTTTTCAGTTTCTTTAGCCTGTTCATTTGAACTTTTAGCAATCTCTTCAACAGAATCTGATACTTCATTAATAGAAGCTGTATTTTCAGCGACAATTTCATCTAACAATTTAGAAGAATCAAAAACAACATTAATTGAATCTTTAACTGAACTTATAAAATCGTTAACATTTCTAACCATTATATTAAAGGAATTATTTAGATTACCAATTTCATCTCTGTTTCTGATTTTGATGGCTTTAATATTCAAGTTACCTGAAGCTACAGTATCTACAGCGTCACTAATTTCTCTAATTGGAGCAGATATGTGTTTTGCAAATATCATAATTACTGCAGAACCTAAAATAATTACTGACAATAATATAATCAAAGTAGTAATAAGAATATTATTTGAACCAATATTAAAATCATTCATATAAGTACCGGCACAAACTACCCATCCCCAATGCGGATCAGTCTTTTGATAAGTTATTTTGTCTGAAATCTTATCTGAATTAGGAAGTGTCCACCAATAAGTTAGATAACCTCCGCCATCATTGGCTACTTTAATTTGATCTTTAACAAATAGTGCACCAGTCTTTTTATCTTTATAATCTAGCACGCTTTTGCCTTCTAAACTGGGATGAACTGCTTCAACTCCATCTTGAGTATAAGCTAACAAATAACCACTTTTACCTAAGCTTAAATTTTGATTGATTTTTCTTGTACCATCCGCTTGTTTTTCGCTAAGCATATATTCTCTAACTCTTTCTTGAGCGTCATCAAGAGATAGTTTTCCTTGATCTACAAGCTTTTGATTTGCATCAATAACTTGTAATGTCATTTCTACGCTATTTTTTAATAAAACCTTCCCGCTATTTTCAAGTTCAGCTCTTGCTACATAATAACTTACTAATCCGAGTACAAGTACAGGTGTACTCAGCAATAAGATCATTACTAAAATAAGTTTTGTTTTTATAGGTAAGCCTTTTGTCTTTTTTGTAGATTTTGTAATCATTTGCATTCCCCCTAATATATAAACTTACTCTATTATCGAAATGTAATTTATCAACTTAATAGTAAATGTTGGCTTTTAGCGAAATATAGAAAATTAGGTGGAATTTATGGTTTAGTTATAATGAAAATGATGAAGAATTTTTAAGTGGCATAAAAAATTTTGATCAGATAGTTTTATATAAAATTATCTGGATTAGGAGGTTAAAAATAAATTAAGGCAGAGAAATCTAATATATAAGATTCATCTGCCTTAATTTATTTTTATTATTAGCTTAATTTAAATGATGATTTTAATGGTACTATTCTATTAAATACTAATTTATCATCAGTTGTATATTTAGTATCTACATTAAAGAAACCATTTCTAACCATTTGGAATTTATCTTGAGGTTTAGCATCTTTAAATGCAGTTGGTTCAATAAAACCTTGTAATATTTCTAATGAGTTTGGATTAATTTGTTCTAGGAAGTGTTTTCCTTCATTTTCTGGTGCATCATCTAAAATTAAAGGTTCATATAACCTGAATTCAGCAGGAAGACAAGTTTTCGCATCTACCCAATGGATTGTTCCTTTAACTTTTCTGCCAGTAAAGCCAGAACCACTCTTTGTTTCTGGATCATAAGTACAATGAATTTCTATTACCTCACCATTTTCATCCTTGATCACTTCATTACATTTAACAAAGTATGCTCCTTTTAGTCTAACTTCATTACCAGGAAATAATCTGAAGTATTTCTTTGGTGGATTTTCCATAAAGTCTTCTTTTTCAATATATAGTTCCCTAGAGAATGGAACAAGTCTTGTACCTTGAGTTTCGTCTTTTGCATTATTCTCTATTGAAAGCATTTCTGTATCATTTTCAGGATAATTAGTTATTACAAGCTTTAAAGGATTTAGCACAGCCATAGACAATGGCGCCTTAAGTTGTAAATCCTCTCTTATAAAATAATCTAGCATTTGGGAATCAACAACAGAATTAGCCTTAGCAACACCGATAGCGCTGCAGAAATTTCTTAGCGCATCAGGAGTACATCCTTTTCTTCTAAGTCCAGAAATAGTAGGCATTCTAGGATCATCCCATCCATCAACAACTTTTTCATCAACTAATTGCTTTAATTTTCTCTTACTCATAACAGTATTAGTCATATTTAATCTTGCAAATTCTATTTGTCTTGGAGTAGCTTCCATTTCACATTCTCTTACTACCCAGTCATAAAGTGGTCTGTGATCTTCAAACTCTAAAGTACAAATAGAGTGTGTAACATGTTCAATAGCATCTTCTAATGGATGAGCAAAATCGTACATTGGGTATATGCACCATTTATCACCAGTATTGTGATGAGTAGAATGAGATATTCTATATATAACAGGATCTCTCATATTTATATTTGGTGATGCCATGTCTATTTTAGCTCTAAGAACTTTTTCGCCGTCAGCAAATTCACCATTTTTCATTCTTTCAAATAAATCTAAATTTTCTTCAACGGATCTATTTCTATAAGGGCTGTCTTTACCAGGCTGAGTTAGTGTACCTTTATATTCTTTAGCTTCTTCAGCTGTTAAGTCACAAACATAAGCTTCACCTTTTTTTATTAGTAGAACAGCTCTATTGTACATTTCGTCAAAATAGTTAGATGCAAAGAAAAGTTCATCCCAATGACCACCAAGCCATTGTACATCTTCTTTAATTGATTCAACATATTCTGTATCTTCTTTAACAGGGTTAGTATCATCAAATCTTAAATGAGTTTTTCCTTTAAACTCATCAGCCAAACCAAAATTTAAAAGAATTGATTTAGCGTGGCCTATATGTAAGTAACCGTTAGGTTCTGGTGGAAAACGAGTAATTATCTCTTTATGCTTTCCGCTTTCTAGATCTTCTACAACGATATTTCTTATAAAATTAGAAGAATTTATTTCGTTTGACATAGTCTTACCTCACTTATAAGTGTATTTAAATTAAGAAAAGAATATTTACTTGAAGTAGTATTCCCTCTTAACTATATTGTTATTTTTGCTTAATAATAATTTTAATCTAATATAAAGAAAAAATAAAGATAAAATTATTTAAATTGCCTAAAGTTGCTAAACATGAGCTTTAATAAACTTAAATTTAGTTTTAATTTTATTATTATACATATTACTATGGAAAATAAAACGTAGGATAATTCGTGTATTATAATATTAACATTTTTAATAACATTGTTTAGGATTTGCTTTGTTTTGAGATAGTTTCTTACAAAAGAGATTGTAGCAGTATTCAGTATTAGTATTTAGTGAATTTATTTCAATAATAATTATGATTTAAATTAAAAAATGAATTGAATATTTTATTGAATTGATGTAAACTGACTATTAGTTAAAAGATTAGCTTATAATCAGCTTTGCACACGTGAAACTATTATTTAAGTTAATGGAATTATTGCAAGTAATTTGGCCTATAATTCCAAAAATAATTTTGAAAATTAAAGGAGAAGTATGAAGAAATTATTAGCACTTATAATTAGAATGACATTCGGATTTTTATTATGCGCATTAGGAACTGTGTTGGCTCTTAATTCAAATCTAGGATTAAGTCCATGGGATGTATTTCACCAAGGATTAACAAATGTAACTAGTTTAACTATTGGACAGGCAAGCATTATAGTTGGAATAATAATAGTAGCAATTACAAGTATTTTAGGGCTTAAAGTTGGGATGGGAACTATAGCGAATATGATAGTGATTGGATGTTTTATAGATTTAATCATACATTCTAAAATTATTCCAGTTTGTAATAACATATATACAGGCATAATAATGTTAATTGGAAGCTTATTTGTTACAGCTTTAGGAAGCTATTTGTATATTGGATGTGAAATGGGATGTGGTCCTAGAGATGGTCTTATGATTGCATTAGTTAAGCGTACAGGTAAACCAATTGGAATAATACGACTATTTATAGAAGCGGGAGCGCTAATTATTGGATGGATTCTAGGCGGTTTTGTCGGAATTGGAACGTTAGTCACTGCCATTGGAATCGGATATTGCGTACAGTTAATTTATAAAGTATTTGGATTTGATATAAAGGAGCTAAAGCATAGGAATATAAAAGAAGGGTTAAAGTTTGTTAATGAATGTATAACCATATGCACAGTAATTCAAAGTAAGTGAAAAATTTTATGGTAGTATAATTTAGATGTTATCGCAAAATTTTTAAGATATATTTATAACATTTATTTAAGGTGAGAAGATTTTTATGTGAATTTCCTCACCTTAATTTTTTAGTAGACTTTAATAAGAAATTTATAGTATATTATAACTGGTCAATATAATTCCAAAACTAGTTATTAAGTTAAATATAAACATATACTTGAAAATTAACATAAATATATATATAATATACATAGCAACAAATTAATAGTTATAAAAAACAGCGATGATAAAAACTACGATTTATAAATTTCTTCAGAGAGCCGATGGGTGGTGCGAATCGGTGAAAGGTTAAATCTTTCCACTTTTGGAGCTGTGCGTGATAAATGCAAAGGTTAGTAACCTATATAATACTAGTGTCGAGGGGCTGGTTGTAATATTAACCAGCAATTTGGGTGGCAACGCGGATTATTCCGTCCCAATTATATATTGGGATGGTTTTTTTATTTTTTGAAATAATAATATATATATTTAATCAGGAGGGAAAAAAATGTTAGACATTAAATTCGTAAGAGAAAATCCAGAGATTGTTAAACAAAACATAAAAAATAAGTTTCAAGATAATAAGTTGGGGTTAGTAGATGAAGTATTAACTTTAGATATTGAACTTAGAAAAGTTAAGCAAGAAGTAGAAGCTTTAAGAGCTGATAGAAATAAGTTATCAAAACAAATTGGTGGATTAATGGCTCAAGGTAAAAAAGAAGAAGCCGAGGAAATAAAGAAAAAAGTTAATGCCGATTCAGAAAGAATGGCTGAGTTAGACGTTAAAGAAAAAGAACTAGAAGAAAAAGTTAAAGTTATCATGATGACTATTCCAAACATAATAGATCCAAGTGTTCCAATTGGTAAAGATGATAGCGAAAATGTAGAAGTAGAAAAGTTTGGGGAACCAGTTGTTCCAGATTTCGAAATTCCATACCATACAGATATTATGGAAAAATTAAGTGGTATTGATTTAGATAGTGCTAGAAAAGTAGCAGGTAATGGTTTCTATTACTTAATGGGAAATATAGCTAGACTTCACTCAGCTGTGATTTCTTATGCAAGAGACTTTATGATAAATAGAGGATTTACATATTGTATTCCACCTTTTATGATTCGTAGCCAGGTTGTAACTGGAGTTATGAGTTTTGCTGAAATGGATGCTATGATGTACAAAATTGAAGGTGAAGATTTATACTTAATAGGAACAAGTGAACATTCTATGATTGGTAAATTTATAGATACAATATTACCAGAAACTTCACTTCCTCAAACTTTGACTAGTTATTCACCTTGCTTTAGAAAAGAAAAAGGGGCACATGGTATAGAAGAAAGAGGAGTATACAGAATTCATCAATTTGAAAAGCAAGAAATGGTTGTTGTATGTAAGCCAGAAGACAGCATGACTTGGTATGATAAAATGTGGAAAGATACAGTAGATCTATTCCGTTCTTTAGATATACCAGTGAGGACTTTAGAATGTTGCTCAGGTGATTTAGCAGATTTAAAAGTAAAATCAGTAGACGTAGAAGCATGGTCTCCAAGACAAAAGAAATACTTCGAAGTAGGAAGCTGTTCTAATTTAGGGGATGCACAAGCTCGTCGTTTAAAAATCCGTGTAGATGGTAAAGATGGTAAGTACTTTGCGCATACATTGAATAATACAGTAGTTGCACCACCAAGAATGCTTATTGCATTTTTAGAAAACAACTTAAATGAGGATGGATCTGTAAATATTCCAGTTGCATTGCAACCATATATGGGTGGTATGACAGTAATTAAATAGAGTAAAATAAATCAGATATATATAAATTTAGAAAGACAACAAATTAAAGAGGTATTAAGCTCATTAATTTGCTGTCTTTTTCATACAGTAAAATATTATTAAATATTTTCAATAATATTTTGGGTAGTTAATTAAGATATTATACATAGTAGTGATTAAGAATTATAAGAACAGTTTACATAATATTACTTTAGTATAAAACAGAAATTCTAAAGAAATTGAAATATATACATATAAAAGCAAAAGTTACTGACAATGTGATATAAATCACGCTAAAAATTCAGCACAATGGTTATAATATTATCATCTAAGAAGAAGTTTAGATAATAATATTAAGGGAGGAATTAATTATGTCAAGTTTTGCTGTTAGTATAGATGTTAGAATTTATGAAAGAGGTCATAAAAAGGAGATTATATTTAAAGCTTTTGAAGAGCTTGAACAGGGTGAAACAATGGAGCTTATAAATGATCATGATCCTCGTCCGCTTTATCAGCAGTTTATAGTTAACTTTCCAGAGCACTTTGAGTGGAAATATTTAGAGCAGGGACCTGAAATATGGAGAATAGGTATCACAAAGAAATAAGGCACATTCAATAAGAGAGAAAAGGAGTTGTTTTTATAATATGCCATTTATAAATAAAGATTTATACCAATTTAATAGCTATGTTGAACCAATTAACCTTACATTTCATCAGTATTTGTTATTAGGGGATGAACCATTATTAATCCATACAGGGAACGTTATGCAGGCAGAAGCTTTGCTGCCAGAATTAAAAGATGTACTTAGTGGTAAAGAGCTAAAGTATGTTTTTATTTCACATTTTGAGGCGGATGAATGTGGGGGATTATCATTAATATTAGAACATTTTCCTAAAGCTAAAACAATTTGCTCTGAAGTTACAGCGCGTCAGTTAAATGGTTTTGGAATAAAAGCAGAAATTATTACTAAGAAAGCAGAGGAAACTTTAAATACTGATAATTATGAGTTAGAGTTTATAAATTATCCTTCTGAAATGCATCTTTGGGATGGATTATTAGTTATAGAAAATAAACGTAGGATATTTTTTAGCAGTGATTTGATGTTTGCGTTGGGAAAAGAAATAGGCACAGTAAAAGAATCTGATTGGAATACAGAAGTAAACAGCATTAAGCAAGAACAAATACCAGACAATAATAAGCTGGAAGATTTACAAGAGACTTTAAAAAAGTTAAAGCCTGACTTTATAGCTACAGGCCATGGGCCATGTCTTAAACTAAACTAAAATAAAGGTTATATTTAAGAAGGAAATTTGTTCTTAAATATAACCTTTTTGTTTTGAATTAAATATTGAATATTATAAGAAATAATATATTATAATTTAATATTTTGAATTCTGATTTAAATCACATTATTTGTCTTCCTATTTTTAAAATTACGTAACCATTGTTACAGATTTAAGCAGAGTATTTTAGTAATATATATCTGTAGCATAGAGCTAATATAGAAATTAAAAAATATTAATTTTATTTTAGTAACGTATGTTACAGAAGTGATACTGGCAATATAGTAAACTCTAAATTGTCAAAGTTAAGAGAGATTAACAAGAAATTATTAATTATTTATATAAAAAGAAAAATAGGAAATAGGAGGACATAATATGTCAATGTTTTGTTATCAATGTCAAGAAACAGCTGGATGTAAGGGCTGTACTAAAGTAGGGGTATGCGGTAAGGATGAGTATGTAGCAAAAGCTCAAGACTTATTAATGTATGCAACTAAAGGACTAGCTATAGTAAGTAATGAAGGAAGAAAAGTTGGAGTTAAAGATAGTAAAGTTGATAAATATATAACAGAAAACTTATTCACAACAATTACAAACGCTAATTTTGATAGAGATTCTATTTTAGATAGAGTTAAAGAAACTTTAAAATTAAGAGAAGAATTAAAAGCTAAAGTAATTAGCTCTGGTGGTAAAGTTGGAGAAGTAAAAGTAACTGGTGGTTTCTTCAAGAAAATATTCGGAATGCAAACTACAGAAATGATTATGCCAGAAGCAGCTACTTGGACAGCTGACAATACAATAGAATTTGATGAAAAAGCAGAAAAAGTTGGAGTTCTTGCAACTGAAAATGAAGATATAAGAAGCTTAAGAGAACTTATCACTTATGGATTAAAAGGATTATCTGCTTACATGAAGCATGCTATGAACTTAAAATATAATAATGAAGAAGTTCATGCATTTATGGCAAAAGCATTAGCTGCTACAATAGATGATACATTAACAGTTGATGATTATGTAGCATTAGCATTAGAAGCAGGTAAATTTGGTGTAGACGGTATGGCATTACTTGATAAAGCTAATACTGAAAGTTATGGACATCCAGAAATAACAACTGTTGATATCGGAGTCAGAACTAATCCAGGAATATTAATTTCAGGACATGATTTAAAAGATTTAGAAATGTTACTTGAGCAAACAGAAGGTACTGGAGTAGATGTATATACTCACGGAGAAATGCTTGCAGGACAATATTATCCTAAGTTTAAGAAGTATTCTCACTTTGCAGGAAACTATGGTAATGCATGGTGGAAACAAAAAGAAGAATTCGAAAAATTCAATGGACCAATCCTTATGACTACAAACTGTATAGTTATACCAAAGAATTCATATAAGAACAGATTATTTACAACAGGTGCTACAGGAATGCCAGGATGTCCTCATATTGAACCTAAAGCTGACGGAACAAAGGACTTCTCAAAAGTTATAGAAATGGCTAAAAAATGTAAAGCTCCTACTGAAATAGAAAAAGGACAAATAGTTGGTGGATTTGCTCATAACCAAGTTTTAGCTTTAGCTGATAAAGTTGTAGATGCAGTTAAATCTGGTGCTATAAAGAGATTCTTTGTAATGGCAGGCTGTGATGGTAGAGCTAAATCAAGAGATTACTATGCAGAATTCGCACAAAAGTTACCAATGGATACAGTTATATTAACAGCAGGTTGTGCTAAGTATAAATATAACAAGTTAAACTTGGGTGATATTGGAGGAATTCCAAGAGTATTAGATGCAGGGCAATGTAATGATTCATATTCATTAGTTGTTATAGCACTTAAACTTCAAGAAGTATTTGGATTAAAGAGTGTAAATGAATTACCTATTTCATACAACATAGCTTGGTATGAACAAAAAGCTGTAATAGTATTATTATCATTATTACACTTAGGAGTTAAAAACATTCACTTAGGACCAACACTTCCAGCATTCCTTTCACCAAATGTTGCTAAAGTATTAGTAGACAACTTCGGAATTGGTGGAATAACTAATGTAGATGATGACATGAAGATGTTTATGGAAGCATAAAAATAATTTGTGGTAAATTACAATGGCAAATAAAATAAGTTCGATCAAATAAGAAAACACCCTATTTAATAATCTACAATATATTTAAAGTATATAATCCTAGTAGCATGATTGCTGCTAGGATTTTTTTTATAATGTTTTTAAAAGAATTTATTTTAATTTTTAATATCCTTTTAGGGATTATGCAGATATTGAGCGATCTATTTTCACTAATAGAGAAATTTTCATATTTTTATATATTTATAGATTAATAGTTTTATATAAAAATATGAAAAAATATAAAAATAAATATATGTTTATATATTCCTATAAACATTTTTTTCTATATAAATATGAAAATATATAAATATTTATAGGAAACATCAGGGGTAAGAGAGTAGAGAAGACTAAATAGTAGAGAAACTACTTAGTGTCTGCGTAAAATGAACTTTTAATATTTAAAGCAATTTTGAGAGCCTAAATAGTGTTAAGTGTTATGCTAAGAATCTTATCATAAATTATTTTTTAAATATTCATAAAGACAAAAAACCATAGATAAACCTATCATACAATAAGTTTATCTACAGTCCTTAAATAAAGAAAATAACAATCAAACCTCATTGCAACAGACTAACATAATTGCAATTTTCGCGTAACCCTACAATAACTAATCAATAATAGAAAACTCTAACTATAGGATTGCATTTTTATTTCTCAAGTTAAGTCTTTTGACTCTATATTGAGAAGGCATATTCATTCTTGAATATTTAATGCTTAACTGTTAACTTCTTTATAATCTTAATATGCCCCTAATTATTTAGCTAATACTATGAAGTTAATAGTTATATTGGAAATTTATCTTAATAAATTTATCAACTGGTATATTATTTTTTACACATAAAGTTCATAAGTTTATGTTAATTTATTAAGTATATGATAATGTAATATTAGTGAGAAATTATATGGGGTGAAAATTATTTATAATAGTTTAGTAATTGGAGATGAGAAAAGTGTAACAGAAGTTTTGAAGGCATATTTGGAAAGAGAGGCATATGGAGTTTATTCAAATATGTTTATAAAAGTGTGCAGAAGAATTTCTGTACTTTTTTTATATCCTCATAAAATCTTCATAACTTTATATTATAATCTATATATGTAATTTGAGTTATGATTTAAAATGCATCACTGTTTATAATAAGCAGCGATTTATTAGGAGGAGATTATGAGTATTAAGAGGGAGAATATTAAAGTTTATGATATGACATGTACGTCTTGCGAAAATAGAGTGGAAAGAGCTTTAATGAAAATTGATGGAGTTTTAAATGCTATGGCTAGCTACAGTGCACAGCAAGTAACTGTTGAATATGATAGCAAGCTTTGCAGTATGGAACAATTAAAAGAAGCTATTAATAAGGCAGGTTATAGTACAAAAAATTCGGTTAGCTTAAAATTTGCAGGCTTTTTAGTTATAGCAGCAGCAGTCTTACTTCTTGGCAATTCAACAGCAGGATTTGATATGAGTGCTAAGTTGAATAATGCATCTTATGTAGTGTTATTTATTGTTGGAATGCTTACATCTATACATTGTGTTGGCATGTGTGGTGGAATAATGCTTACACAAAGTTTATCTAAAAATAGCATTATAAATGAAAAAGAAAATAAATTTAAATCTTTGAAGCCTTCGATTTTATACAATGCTGGAAGAGTAACCTCATATACAATTATAGGTGGTATTGTAGGTGCGCTAGGTTCTGTTTTATCGTTATCGCTTAATGTAAAAGCTGGATTGCAAATATTTGCAGGATTATTTATGGTAATAATGGGATTAAATATGACAGGCTTTTCTTTATTTAGAAAGCTTAATATTAAGCTGCCATGGTCATCTTGCAAAATTAAAAATAAACCTAAGGCTCCGTTTTTAGTTGGGATGTTAAATGGGTTAATGCCATGCGGTCCACTTCAGACAATGCAGCTTTATGCATTAGGTACTGGAAGTGCTATAAATGGATCAATATCAATGTTTTTATTTTCACTCGGAACAGTTCCTTTGATGCTTATATTTGGTGCTGTATCAGGTTTATTAAGCAAGGGATATACGAAACAACTTTTAAAATTTAGTGGGATTTTAGTAGTGGTACTTGGATTAATAATGGGGAATAGGGGATTAGCTCTTGCTGGAGTTGGAATTCCTAATGCTAGCACACTAGCACAAAATCTTTCCGGAGGTGGAGCTCAAGCCGCGCAGGCCAACATAGGCAAGGCAACGATAGAAAATGGAGTTCAAGTAATTAGAATGACCGCAGATAATAATGGATATACTCCTAATGCATTTTACGTACAGAAAGATATGCCAGTTAAGTGGATAATTACAGGGAACCAAATAAATTCTTGTAATAATGCAGTAGTAGTACCATCACTTAACATACAAAAAACATTAAAATCTGGAGAAAATGTTATAGAATTTACACCTAAAGACGGAGACATAAACTTTAGCTGTTGGATGGGAATGATAAGAGGGATAATTAAAGTTACAGATAATCTTGATTCAGTGGATACATCGAAAGCAGATTCATCAATTCCGGCTCCTAGTAATGGTATGAGTTGCTGTACAGGGACTTCAGCAAGTAATACTCCTCAAGCTCCAAGTATATATGGTGATGATTTAAGTAAAGTTTCTACTGATAGGTTAATTAAAAAAGCTAATATTTCAGGAGACACCCAAAATATAAGTATAAAGGGAACTGGTTATGAATTTGAACCACTTGTAGCAGTTCTGCAAAAAGGCATAAAGACTAAGCTTTCTGTAGACCTTAATTCCTTTGATAAGGCTGATGGAGTTTTCATAATATATGATGCAAATAGTGGAGATGAGGTAACTACTTTTACAGGTAGAAAAGATGTAGTAAATGTGGAATTTAATATAGACAAGAGTGGAACATATCTAATTGTTAAAGACAATGTAGTTGCAATGGGAATAGAAGTTACAGATTCATTAAAAACTGTAAATTTAGATGAAGTTCGTAAGAAACTTATAAATGAATAAAGAATAAATGAGAATTAGGGCTGGTATATAGCAAATTAATGTATATCAGTCTTTTTTCGTTTAGCTAAGATAAATATTAAAGATATTTATTATAAGCAGATAATGCATATTTCAATTCACAGTGCACATTTCACAATTCACAACTACGGCTAAAATTCTTGCAATATTTTTAGAATTATGATGAAGAATTATTTTTGTAACATATATACAATAAAAAATAAAGAATTTCACAAAATCGACACAATTATGATGTATTATTATTTAACAATTAGGTAAATGAAGTTTATAAAAGGTATTATTGTTCATAATTAAAGATATTAGTAAGTAACTATGATTTAAGGAGGTTTTTATGAGAAGTAAATTAGTTAAATTTATAATAATTGCAGCTTCAATATTTACATTAGTTTCTATTTCAGATTACTTACCTAAAAATAATGGCATGAATAGTACGAGTAATAGTGTAAGCAATTTTGTAAGAGCACTAAGAAGCGGTGATTTAGATAGCCTTCTAAGTAGTGTGAAAGATATAATAAGTGTCGATAAAAATAATAATAAGCATAACTTAGTGTCACCAAGAGACCTAAAACAATACATTTTAGATGAAATTGGTGATATAAAAGGGATTAAAATAATCAATGAGCCTAAAATTATAAAAATAATAAAACCAATACAGAAGACTCCAGTAAAAAGTGATTTTAAATTAGGAGAGATAAATGAAAATACTAATAAAGCTGTAAATGATCCTGGATATAAGTATGAGTGGGATATAAGCTACACAGAGGCAGATAAAGCATGGCCTCTAATAAAACAAAAAAGAGGAATTAAAGTAGCAGTTTTAGATACAGGAGTAGATTATACTCATCCAGATTTAAAAAATAGAGTATTAAAGAGCAAGGGATATAATTTTGTAGATAATAATTCTGATACTATGGATGACAATGGTCATGGTACTCATGTATCAGGAATAATAGCTGCAAATGCTAACGACAATATTGGTATAGCAGGAATTGATGGGACATTAGACGTAAAAATAATTCCGATAAAAGTATTAAATAGCAATGGCGAAGGTGAGATAAATGACATAGTTAGGGGGATTAAGTATGCTGCAGATAACGGAGCTGATATAATTAATTTGAGTTTTGGAGCTAATGAGAAGAGTAAATCAATTGCAGAAGCAATAAGTTATGCTAAGAGTAAAGCCGCATTTGTAGTAGCTGCGGCTGGTAATGATAATGAAGATAGTGATAATATCAGTCCAGCTGGAGACGGAGCTTTTACAGTAGCTGCAATGAGTTATAATTATAAAAAGGCATCGTTTTCTGATTATGGTAATTGTATAAAGGTTTCAGCGCCAGGAGTGGAAATATTAAGTACAGTTCCAGGGGGGTACGAGGCGTGGGATGGAACAAGTATGGCAGCACCAGTAGCAACAGGAATAGCAGCTATGGTTAAAGCAGAGGATCCAAATCTATCTCAAAGTCAGATTGAAGATATTTTAGATAGTACTGCTAAGGATATTATGTCTAAAGGTAAGGATAAGCAATCAGGATATGGACTTATAGATGCTTATAATGCTATCAAAAAAGTCAAACAATTAGAAAAGTAATATAGATGAAGTTAATGAGGGTATTAATGATGATTATGATGTTTAAGGGTGGTAAAAATGAAAAGTGCTGTGAAAGAAATGAAGAAGTTGACAATAATCCTAAAACAATAGAGTGGGTTACATCTTTTATAGGGAAATTATATTTAAAGAAGTTAATAAATAATTTATATAATGGTTAGCTTCTTTTTTGTTTCATGACAAAATATAAATTGTAATCATACTATATATTAAAAAGTTTTAGGAGAAAAATCAATGAATGATGCTTTGAAAAGTTGTCCTTTTACACTAAATACTACTAGAATTTGTGCTGATGATGAATTAGATACTTCTATAGAAATATCTAAAATTGGTTTTAATAATATGAAACCCAATGCTGTCATTTTAGTCAATAAAGATGAAGTTTTTGATGGAATTGCAGCAACATCCTTAGTCCATTTTCCAATTAATGCATCACTTTTGTTTACTGATGGTAATAGTTTAAATGAAAAAACCTTAGGAGAAATTGAGAGATTATCGCCTAAGGGGTATAATGGAGTACAAGTAATTTTAGTCGGTAATATTTCTAAAAATGTATCTTTTGCATTAAACGATCATGGTTATACAACAAAGCATATATCAGGTCGTAATTATTACGAGACTGCATGCATAATACCTAGGATAAGAAAAGAATTTAATAATATTCTTATAATTTCAGGGGAAGATTATTCAGAAGGAATTATTGCGGGGTATTGGTCTGCACATCATGGAGATCCTATTCTATTTGTACAAAGAAATAGAATTCCTAATTGTACTATTGATATAATCAAGAAAATGAATGATATTAATATTTATATAATTGGTTCAACTAAAACAATATCAAAAGATGTTGAATACTATTTATCAGGATTAGATAATGTTAAAAAGGTAGACAGAATAGGTGGTGAAAATCCTTACGAAATAGCAGTAAATTTTTCTAGATATAATGATACGAAAACTGATTTTGGATGGGGACGAAATTATAGAGGAGGTCATGCTTTTACATTTGGACAGCTTAATGAGCCAATGAAAATTATAGCTAGTGTAGTACTTGCTCATATGGGAAAACATACTCCCCTTCTTTTAATCGAAAAAGATAAAATACCGGAAGTGGTAAATAGATATATTAATTTAATTAAACCTATACAGCCAAAAGGAATGCCAAGGCCTCCATTTATGCACGGTTTTATATTAGGGGATGTTTCAAATATAAGTTATAAAGCACAAAAAATAGTTGAAGGAATGCTTTCTATTGATCAGCACATGATGAATAATGAAAATATGGAAGATATGACGGGGACAATGAAAGATGATGTTATGAATTTTAGTAAAGAAAATATGGCGATGAATAATGGAATGCAAGAGATGAATGAAAATATAAAACATGATTCTATATATGGTAAGGATTATATATTTGAATGGAGGAATTTGGGCTATAGAAAAGTTAATGCAGATGAAATACTATAATTTTATTCTTTAAATTATCACAATCTTTCTTATTCTTGAATAGAATAATATTTGGAAGGAGATGGTTTAAAGAATGGATGTAGAAAAAGATAACTACAGAGATTTAAGAGACCTATATGATAATTGCAAAAAATACATGTATTACCGAGCAACTTTAATAATGACAGATGGAAGTACATTTGATGGAATTGTTGAAAATGTAGATGGAGATAATGTTTCAGTATTGATTGGTGAAGATGTAACAGAGAAAGAGGATGAGGGAAACTCTAATCAGCAAAGGCAATATGGAAGATACGGTTATAAGCCTAGATTTAGACGTTACAGACGTAGAAATTTCCCACTTGCTTCTTTGGCGGAAATAGCTTTGTTACCTTATATAGCTCCGCCAGTACCTTATCCTTATTATCCGTACCCTTACTATCCTTATTAGAGATATACTTAAAGAAAAAGCCTGATAGATAAAATATATGATCTTGTTAGAAACAAGTGTATTTATAATATTTTGTAGGCAATTGTTTAATAAGAACAATTGCCATTTGTACTAATAAGCATAATGCATGATTCTACAAATCTCTATATTTTCAAAAATCATTATAACCATCAGATTTATTTAAAAAATGAGCTAAATAAATAGTTTAACGTGAACTATTTGATGTTTTCTAAGTTTGTTAGTTATTTTAAATTAGATAATTGTCCAACAGATTGACGTTCGACTAGTTCTACATCTAAAGTTATTTTGTTGTTTGATACAGAACCCTTTTCTATATACTCTATGAGTAGATTTACAGCTTTTGTTGCTTTTGACTCTATATCTTGAGAAATAGTAGTAAGTTTTGGCGTAACATAAACTGATGGTAGAAGATTATCAAAACCAATAACTGATAAATCGTTAGGAACAATTTTTCCGTTTAATTTAGCACCTTCAATTATACCAATTCCCATAATATCAGCCGTTGTAAATACAGCAGTAACATCAAATTCTTTATTACATATAGACCTGCCTAAATTAATACCAACTTCGTAGTTAGGCTCTACATCGACTATGAGACTTTCATTAAACTCAATATTAGATTCTAATAAAGCATCTTTATAGCCTTCAAGTCTTTTTATAATCTGAGGAATTGGAACACCATCTTTATGACATGGCCCTGCAAATAGAATTTTCCTATGTCCATTGTTTATAAGATAGCGAGTAGCTATGTAGCCGCCTTTATAATCATTTATACCTACACTTATTATGTTATCAATTTTTGAATAACTATCTAGAAATACCATTGGAAGTTTATTTTCTTTTAATATTGAATAGATAAGATTGTCATAGTCAGGCATTAAAAATATAGCACCATCCATATTCCAATTTTTAAGCAATGCAGATATATCTGAAACATCCTTAACTGAGCGGACCATTAAATAGTATCCGTTTTCACGAACTACATTTTGTATAATGCCAAATAATTCACTAATATAAGGATCTTTAAACAAATTATTAAACGAACCCTTAATGGGAACTATAACTCCTATAATTTTAGAGGATTTAGCTGTCAAGCTTCGTGCAGTTAGATTAGGAACATAATTATATTTTTGTATTATCTTTTCTATTTTTTCTATAGTCTTTTTTGATACTTTTGAATGATTTCCATTTATTACATTTGATACTGTCATGATACTGACACCAGCTTCAGCTGCGATATCTTTTAGTGTAACCATAATTGCCTCCTAGTTTACCGATATACTATTATGAAGATAAGTGTATATAGATAATATTAATATATATTACATATTATTGCAATGAGACCATATGCATTAATCATAAGAATTAACGTATGGAAAAGATACTTTATGACCTTTCAGTATAAGAAAAGTAAAGTATTTAGAGTAGGTTTAATCACTAGGTTTACTAGACATTAAATACTTGAATAAACAAAAGAAAAGTACTAAGAATTTTTAAGTTATTAAATTAGCTAGATATAATAGTAAATATAAAAAATGTAGATAATTGAGGTAAAAATGCTTATGAAAACGATTGACAGAAAAAAGAAACAATGTTAATCTTATGATATAGTTTAGCGTTAAACATAATGACTCGAAGATAGGCATAATAATATAAATATAAATCATATTAATCTAAATAAATGTATATGAGGTGAAAAGATATGAGGAAAAAAGTGTTAGCAGCATTACTTGCAAGTACTATGGTAATTGGTTCTTTATCAGGCTGTGGAAGTAGCTCGAGTCAAGCTGGTTCTGATTCTAAAACATCAACTGGGAATAGTGAAGCAATTCGCTTCGTAAATACGAAAATTGAAATTGACAAGCCACTAAAAGAATTTGCAAAAAAATATCAAGAGAAAACTGGACAAGAGGTAGATATTGAATCTCTTGGAGGTGGAGTAGATGTTAATGGACAGTTAAAGAATTATTTAGCAGCAGGAAATATGCCAGATATATATGCGTTTGGACCAGATTCGTATGTTTCATTTAAAGATTATTTAACAGATTTAAGTGATCAAGAATGGGTAAAAGATACTGATTTTGCATTTAAGGGTGATGACGGTAAGGTGTATGGATTTCCATTTGCTATTGAAGGTATTGGATTAGTTTATAATGCAGATATATTGAAGAAGGCTGGAATTGATCCAAAGACTTTAACAAACATCAATGCTTATAAAGAAGCGTTCAAAAAAATTGATGGAATGAAAGAGCAACTAGGTATTCAAGCGGTTGCATCAGTAGCAGCAGAATCAGGACAGATGTACTGGTCAACTGGTAATCATATTATGGGTGCTTATTTATCAGAAGGACTAGATAGAAAAGATAAAAAGTATATTGATATGTTGAATAAAGGACAATTAGACGATGATCGTTTTGGGGAATTTGCTGACTATGTAAAATTATTATTTGATTATGCAGACAAGACTGTTTTAATATCAGGTACTTACGATGATCAGTTAGCATTATGGGCAAAGGGAAAAACTGCTTTTATTACTCAAGGAAATTGGATAGATCCTTCTTTAGCAACATATGATGTGAAGTTTGATTGCGGAATTGCGCCACCAGCATTTACTACAAAAGATACACCAGGTATTTTAGCAGATTCACCAGCTTATTGGGGAATTTATAAAGATAGTAAAAAAATAGATGCGTGCAAAGAATTTCTTAAAGCTTTTGTCTCTACAGAAGAAGGCCAAAAATGTTTGATAAAAGATAGTGGAATGGTTTCGCCATTTAAGACAAGCACTATTGAACCAGACTTACCTCTAGCAAAGAGTGAGAGCAATTATATTAAAAATAATCAAACTTATGCATGGGATTGGACACATATGAAAGATGGTATTGCAATGAATTCTACAGGACCTGTTTTTGAATTATATGCTAAAGGCCAATTAGATAAAGATGGATTTACAAAAGCAATGAAGAAAGCAGTTTCAGATTATATGGCAAAATAATAACTGTAGTATAAATTAATATAGGTTACTTACAAATAGAGTAACCTATATTAATTGCATTTTTGTACATGTGAAATATTAAAAGGGGGGAAAGCATAAGCGCAAAGTATGGGCAATTACAACAATGATTATAATAATCACTCAAGTTTAGGAGGAAAAAGCATGAATACAAATATAAAAAGATTGCTTTCAATCGGAGTAATGTTGGTTGGCATTTTAGCTATGGCTTTTGCACTATATCTAGATATTATGGGTAGTAAAAACACGATGCGTGGAACTATGTTAATTGTAGGTGCTTTATTAGTAATTTTAGGCTTATATAGTTTTCCAACTAAGAAGCATAGAATGATAATTAATGTCTTATTTCTATTTCCATTGCTATTTGCATTTTTTGTAACTGTGTTAATACCATTTGTATGCGGTGTTTTTTATTCCTTTACTAACTGGAATGGGATTAAATTTACGGAATTTGTTGGATTAGGCAATTATATCAGTATGTTTAAATCTGAGGACTACGTATATTCATTTATAGTAACTTTTATTTTTACAGTTGTTAATATGATTCTTGTAAATTCGGCAGCGTTTGCATTAGCATTATTTTGCACATCAAAAGTAAAAGGAAAGAATTTTTATCGTGCAGCCTTCTTTATACCAAATTTAATTGGTGGAATTGTGCTTGGTTATGTATGGCAGTTTATCTTTAATAAGGTATTCACAGTAGTGATAAATGGTAGCGCCTCTATGCTTACAAATCCTAATTTAGCATTAATGGCAATTTTAATAGTTAGCACTTGGCAATATGCAGGGTATATTATGATGATTTATGTCACAGGATTGCAAAATGTTCCTCAGGATATTCTTGAGGCATCTAGTGTAGATGGTGCAAGTGGCTGGATTACATTGTTTAAAATTAAGATTCCAATGATTGCTAATACTTTTACAGTTTGTATATTTTTAACATTGGTTAATTCATTTAAACAGTTTGACTTAAATTTAGCAATAACTAATGGTGCTCCTAGTAGAATTCTAAACGGAGATATAGTGCAATCAACAGAATTTTTAGCTCTTAATATTTATAATACTGCAATCGGTAAAAACCAATACGCTCTTGGACAAACTAAGGCGGTTATATTCTTTATTATATTGGCAGTTGTATCACTAACTCAGGTATATATAAGTAAGAAGAAGGAGGTAGAAGTATAATGAAGTCGATAAAAACAAGAAATGTGATTGGAGAAGTTATTGGAATTATACTTGCCCTTATAATTCTTTCGCCATTTATCTTAGTAATTTTAAATTCAGCTAAAACAAGTGCAGATATTGTAATCAGCCCTCTTTCTATTCCTAATAAATGGGGGCAGATGTTGACAAACTTTAAAAATGTTATACACAATGACAGCTTTAATTATTGGAAATCCTTTTTTAGTTCATTATTTATTACAGTCGTTTCATTGACTTTGTTGTCTTTATTTTCATCAATGACAGCGTGGGTACTTTGCCGAAATAAGAAAAAATGGTCCGGATTTATTTTTATGCTTCTTGTGGCAGCTATGGTTATACCATTCCAAGTTGTTATGCTCCCTTTACTTTCTACATTCAGAAATATATCTAATTTTTTGGGAATTCAAATGCTGCAAAGTTATCAAGGTGTCATATTTGCTTACCTAGGATTTGGTGGAAGTATGTCTGTCTTTATCCTTCATGGTTTTATAAAAGGAATTCCACGGGAATTAGAAGAAGCAGCATGGATTGATGGTTGCAGCCCAGAAGGGACTTTCTTTAGAATTATCTTTCCTCTACTAAAGCCAGTTCAAATGACAATTTTGATTTTAAATGGAATTTGGATATGGAATGATTATCTATTACCATCATTAATGTTGGGGTTAAATGGTAAGATAAAAACTCTTCCAGTGGCAGTAAGTGCTTTTGTAGGATCTTACGTAAAGCAATGGGATTTAATTCTTTCAGCTGCATTTTTAGCAATGATACCAATTATCATCTTATTCTTATTTGCTCAAAAGCAGATAATTAAAGGCATAGTAGATGGTGCAATTAAATAAGTAATAAATTTATAAAATAATAGATAGTCGAAGTAAAAGATATCATTAATAAAAATCTTAAGTGTTTTTTGAATAAGAGCATTTTCAGAAAATGTTGAAATAATGGAGGTACTAGTGTATGGGAAAATATCAGGAAGAAAAAATGAAATTTGGTAAAATGCTAAGCCATAAAATCGAAAATAACGTAATCAATATTAGATTCCAAGAGAAAGCTGTTTTTATAAAAGTATTGAATTCGTATATAATTAATTTCTTTGTGCCTTTACATAGGGAGGAAAGAAATTCTAAAGCAGTTGAAAATTTAAAAGATGATTATTATGATTTTCAGGTTGAAAATATAACAAATGGAATTCAGATAACCACAGAAAAATTAATTTGTAAGATATATGATGAATTTAAAGTAGATATTTATGATAAGAGAGGAACATTGCTGTGTGCAGATTATAGAGGTGAAAGTAAACCTTTTAAAAGAAGATATGGTGATTATATGCTTGCAGAATCAGAGGGGCATTCTCTTAGGGAAGAATCTGATTACAAGGTATATGTTTCGAAAAAAATGGAAGAAGAAATGTATTTCTATGGTTTCGGAGAGAAGACAGGGCATTTAAATAAGAAAGGATATCATTATGTAAATTGGAATACAGATAATCCAAAGCCCCATGGAGAAACATTTGATAGGCTTTATAAGTCAATTCCGTTTTTTATCGGATTGAGCAAAGATAATGCGTTTGGAATATTTTTTGACAACCATTTTGAGACTCATTTTGACATGGGAAAAGATAATTCTGAATATTATTATTTCGCTGCAGTTGATGGGAATTTAGATTATTATTTTATTTATGGTCCATCAGTTAAAAATGTTATTAAAGGATATACTGAAATTACTGGAAATATGCCTTTACCACAAATATGGACTCTTGGTTATCAACAATGCAGATGGTCTTATGACTCAGAAGAAAGACTCATGGAAATTGCAAGCACTCTTAGAGAAAAGGATATACCTTGCGATACATTATATTTAGATATAGATTATATGGATGGCTATAGGGTATTTACGTGGGATAATGAAAAATTTCAGAATCCAGAAGCAATGATTAAAAAATTAAATAGCATGGGATTTAAAGTGGTAACTATAATAGACCCAGGAGTTAAAGTTGATAAAGGATATAAGATCTATGACGAAGGGCTCAGAAAAGGGTATTTTGCAACTGACAAATCAGATATAACATATGTAAATGAAGTTTGGCCAGGAGATGCTGTTTATCCTGATTTTTTAAATTCAAAGGTTAGAGATTGGTGGTCAGGAAATCAAAAGATAATGATAGATTCAGGTGTGAGTGGAATCTGGAATGACATGAATGAACCTGCAAGCTTTAGAGGACCGTTACCAGATGATGTCATGTTTAATAATGATGGAATTACAGTTAATCATAAAGAAGCTCATAATGTATATGGCCATATGATGGCTAAAGCTACTTATGATGGAGTTAAAAAAGCAACTGGAAAGAGACCTTTTATAGTAACAAGAGCGTGTTATGCGGGAACTCAGAAATACTCAACTGTGTGGACAGGAGATAATCAAAGTACATGGGAGCATTTAAGAATGTCGATTCCAATGCTTATGAATCTAGGACTTAGCGGAATGGCTTTTTGTGGGACTGATGTAGGAGGCTTTGGATACGATTGTACTGGGGAATTATTAAGTCGATGGGTTCAAGTCGGAGCATTTACTCCACTTTTTAGAAATCATTCTTCTATGGGAACAAGAGATCAGGAACCTTGGGCATTTGATAAAGATACAGAGGAAGTTAATAAGAAGTATATAAAATTACGATATAAGCTAATTCCATATATATACGACATGATGTGGGAGTGTAGTAAGAGTGGAGCACCACTTATAAGGCCGCTTTTATTTAATTATCAGAGTGATAAAAATACTTATGAAATTAATGATGAGTTCCTTTGTGGAGATAATATTTTAGTTGCACCAGTTGTTGAACAAGGATTAAAAGCTAGAAGCATATATCTTCCAGAAGGGGAAACTTGGATAGATTATTGGACAAAAGAAGAATATAAAGGTGGACAATATATAATTAAAAAAACTCCGTTAGACCTATGTCCGATATTTATTAGAGGAGGAACATTGATTACAGTAGGGCAAGTACAAAATTATATTGGTGAAAAACAATCTAATTCATTAACTATAGAAGTTTATCTATCTAATGATAATTCTGATACTGAATATAATCACTATGTTGATGATGGAGAAAGCTTTAAATATGAATTAGGAGAATTTAATAATTATAGAATTAAAGTAGTTAATAAGGAGAGCGTTGAAATAAAAATTGACTTGATAAATTATAGATATGATGACAAATATGAAAATATAGAATTTATCGTTCACAATTTAAATAAGAAAGCTTTAGTCATAAATGGAGAAACAGTGGAAGTTATAAATGGCAAGGCGTTTATAGCTAATCCAGCAAGATAAATATATTCAATAGTAATTTAGGAGGTTTTACGTTATGAAGAAATGGTGGCACGACAAGGTAGCATATCAAATATATCCAAAAAGTTTTTGTGATTCAAATGGAGATGGAATAGGTGATTTAAAGGGGATTATTAGTAAGCTTGATTATTTAAAAGATCTGGGAGTGGATATAATTTGGTTATCACCAATTTATTGTTCTCCTTTAGTAGATCAAGGTTATGATATATCTGATTATTATAATATTGATCCAAGGTTTGGAACTATGGAGGATATGGATGAACTTCTAAGCCAAGCAAAAAAAAGAAATATGTATATATTAATGGATTTAGTAGTAAACCATTGTTCAGATAAGCATGAGTGGTTTAAGAAAGCATTGGGTGATCCAGAAGGTGAATATGCAGATTATTTTTATATTCGTGAAGGTAAAGGTGATAATCCTCCATGTAATTGGCGTTCTTACTTTGGTGGAAGCGTATGGGAAAAGATACCTAATACCAATAAATATTATCTGCACTTATTTGCAAAAGAGCAGCCTGACTTAAATTGGGAAAATCCGAAATTGAAAAATGAAGTATTTAAGATGGTAAATTGGTGGCTTGAAAAGGGATTAGCAGGTTTTAGGATTGATGCCATTATTAACATAAAAAAAGATTTGAGATTTCAAGACTTTCCAGCTGATAGAGAGGATGGACTTTGCAGCATAGATAGAATGCTAGAAGCAGCAGAAGGTGTAGGCGACATGTTAAATGAGTTAAAAGAGAAAACCTTCGAAAAGTTTGATGCATTTACAGTTGGAGAAGTTTTCAATAGAAAAGAAGGGGAACTTGATAAATTTATAGGTGAAGACGGATATTTCTCTTCTATCTTCGATTTTGAAATGGAGGTATTAGGAAAAAGTGAATTTGGTTGGTATGATAATAAACCTTTTTCAATTAACGAGTTAAGAAAAGCTATTTTTGACAGTCAATTAGAGACAAGTGGAATAGGCTTTAAGGCTAATATTATTGAAAATCATGATGAGCCTAGAGGCGTAAGTAGATATATTCCTGAACAAGACTTGAATGATAGAAGTAAGAAAATGCTTGGGGCAATATCACTTATGCTTAGAGGAATACCGTTTATTTATCAGGGACAAGAAATTGGAATGACAAATAATAAATTCAATTCGATAAAGGAGTTTGATGATATAGCAACAATAGATCAATATAATGTAGCTATTGAAAAAGGATATAGTAATGAAGAAGCACTAAAAATTATAAATATATTTAGCAGAGACAATGCGAGAACACCGTTCCAGTGGAATGGAAGTGAAAATGCAGGTTTTACAACTGGCAGGCCTTGGCTTAAAGTTAATGAAAATTATAAAGTGATTAATGCAAATTCACAAATTAAAGATGAGGAATCTGTATTTAATTTTTATAAGAAACTCATAAATTTAAGAAAATCAGAAGAATTTAAAGATGCCATAGTATATGGAGAATTCGTACCGACGTTAGAGGAATATGATAACTTATTTGCTTTTTATAGGCAAGGAGAATCTAAAAAATTAATGATACTTGCAAATTATCAAAAGGAAGAGCAGATTATTGAGTTAGGTAAACAATATGTTAAAGTGTTAATCAATAATTGTGAAGAAATAAAGAAAGATAAGAATAAAATCATATTGCAAGGATATCAAGTAGTTATTCTTGAAGTTTAGTAAAGAAAATATATTTATAATATAAATATTTAAGAAATATAATAGAGTTCTTTCCAAAAGACATGGAGAGAATTCTTTATTTTGCGAGAAATTATAGAATTTTAGAAGATAAATATCTGGCTTTATAAAGATTTAAGTATGTAATGCATGTGCACGAAAAAAATTTAAACAAGGAAAATAAAATTACTAGGAGAATGGTGTAGCTGCCTTTTACCTTATTTTTAAGTGATATTTATGAAGTATATTAATCTATTGTATACTAAAATATTAATATAAAAGTAATATAATAATAAATAAAACTTAATTATTTTTATGCTATAATGAACGGGAATAAAGGAAATTAAATTTTTGGACATAATTTATAGCATAATATATAAGGAGAATAGAAAATATGAAATTCAAATCATTTATATCAAAAGCAATTATTTCATCTTTAGCTTTGAGTGTGTTTTTTACTTCAGTAACAGGAGGACAGGCGTTTGCAGATTCGTTTAAATCTGTTACGTTAGGAGCTGATTTAAGCGATGCTCAGAAGGCAGAAATGTTAAAATATTTTGAGGTAACAAAAAGTGATGCTAATGTATTAGAGGTAACATCAAAGGAAGAACATTCATATTTAGGTAAAGTTGCAACAGAAGCTCAACTTGGTAATAAAGCAATATCATGTTCTTACGTAGAACCGACAGAAAAAGGAGGAATAAATGTTACTACAAACAATCTTACTTGGGTTAATGACGGCATGATAAAAAATGCATTAATTACTGCAGGAGTAGAAAATGCCAATGTAAAAGCATCTGCACCATTTAAGGTATCAGGAACTGCTGCGCTTACAGGAATACTAAAAGGATTTGAAAACAGCAGCACAGGAAAAAAGATTGATGAAAATAAAAAAGAAGCAGCAAATGAAGAATTGGTTACTACAGGAGATATCGCAGAAAAGATAGGGCAAAATGATGCTAGTAATTTAATGAACGATATAAAAAAAGATGTAGTAAAGGAAAAACCGAAGACAGATGAAGAATTAAATAAGATAGTAGATAAGGCTGTTAAAGACTATAAAGGCAATTTATCAGATGATGATATAGCTAAAATTAAAGATGTAATGAGTAAAATAAATTCATTGGACCTTAACTATAATAATTTAAAAGCGCAGATGGACGATGTAACTAATCAATTAAAAGATAAGCTAACTAGCAAAGAAGCACAAGGTTTTTTTGATAAGTTAGAAAAAATGTTCTCTGATTTTTTAAGTTCAATTAAAGGTGCATTTTCTAAGTAACAGATTAAAAGTTTATCTTAGTATAATTTAGTTAAAGTAAGAAAATGTGAATTTTAGTTGCCATTCTTGAGTAATATAGTAATATATGATATAATTATTAATAAGAAATAAATGAATATATTAAGTTGTACGGTTGGGCAAATTTTATAATTTGCTTTCAAGCAATTTTAGTTTCTGGGGTGGGAAACTCTTTTTTGAGTATTCCCACCTCTTTTTTGTATAGATTTTTAATAAATTAAGAATTATATAAAAGATTAAATTAATCTCTTATTTATGCTAAGTTTTTGGGAATAAATAATTATGTGAAGGAGAGTAAAGTATGAAAAACAAAATTCAAAATAAAATTTTAAATCCATTCTTGCAATTCTTTAAGAATGAGTCTTCAAGTGGATTAGTTTTGCTGTTTTGTGCAATTACTGCAATAATAATTGCAAATTCAAATTTTTCTAGTATGTATAATAATATAATTCATACTTATATAACTATTGGGTATAAGGATTTTTCTTTATCTATGTCAATTTTGCATTGGATTAATGATGGGTTGATGGCCATATTTTTTTTGGTAGTTGGAATGGAGATAAAAAGAGAAATAGTCTTTGGTGAGCTTAAATCTTTTAAGAAAACTATATTGCCTGTATCAGCAGCTATAGGTGGAATGGTCGTGCCAGCTATAATTTATGTGCTATTTAATTATAATCAGCCAACTATAATAGGATGGGGAATTCCAATGGCTACAGATATTGCGTTTGCATTGGGAATACTTTCTTTGGTTGGTAAAAAGGCACCAAAAGGAATAATAATCTTTCTTACAGCATTAGCGATAGTTGATGATTTGGGAGCTATTATAGTAATTGCTATATTTTATACAAGTGAAATTTCATGGATTGCATTAATCCTAGGTTTGATTATTTTTTTAGCGATTATCTTGGCTAATAAATTCAATATTAAGAATAAATGGTTCTATATTGTTTTTGGAATTATGTTATGGATTTGTTTCTTAAAATCCGGAGTACACGCGACAATTGCTGGAGTATTACTTGGAATGGGATTACCTATCGGAAAAAACATGGAGGAATTTAGAACATCAATTTTGTATAAATTTGAGCATTTCTTAACGCCGTTATCTTCATTTATAATTATGCCAATATTTGCATTAGCGAATTCAGGCATAACTATAGATATTAATAGTTTATCAACAGCAATAATAAGCCCAGCAAGTCTAGGTATAATTTTTGGATTATTTATTGGAAAACAAATAGGTATTTTTGGAGCTTCTTATATTTTAGTGAAATTAAAACTTGCAAAATTGCCTTCTAAAGTAACCAAGAGGCATTTATATGGAGCAAGTGTACTTGGCGGAATTGGATTTACTATGTCACTTTTTGTTTCATCCTTGTCATTTACAGAGGAAAGTATTTTATCTATGGCTAAAATAAGTATTATAATCGCTTCTATTCTATCGGCTACATTTGGAGCTGTAATATTTAAAATAATAAAATTTAAAAATGAAGAACGAGTGTAGTATAAATTCCAGGAAAAAATAGAACTTATTTTTCTAGAAACAAAGACAAAGGAAGAATAGTTAAAGTTTTGTAATACAAGCTATCTGTACTAGTTCTGTTAAGATTTTTATAGGTTATATTTTGTGATAGTGGTTAAGATATTACTGCCAAACAAAATTAAAAATTAAGGGAGGTAGATTCATATGGCTTCAAACAATAGTGGAACAAACAGAACATTAGTACCAGAGGCAAAACAAGGATTAAACAGATTAAAAACAGAGGTTGCTTCAGAAGTTGGATTAAGCAATTATGAAAGCATGGATAAAGGAAACCTTTCTTCAAGACAAAACGGTAGCGTTGGTGGAGAAATGGTAAAAAGAATGATAGAAAGCTATGAACAAGGACTATAGAAGATAAATAAAAGCAGATGTACTGAGTTTATTCTCAGTACATCTGTTATTTTGATTGTATAATTTTAAACTAAAAACAAAATTCTTAATTTAACAATAAGTATTAAGCTTATTGTTTTTTTTTATTGGAAATACTGAAAATTATTCTCATTTCTATTGACAAAATAAAGTAATGTCGAATATAATAAACGTATGAACAGATATTCATATGTTCAAACGAAGAGGTGAAGAGTATGGAAAATAATAATATTGAAGTTTGTAACTGCACTATAATTCATGAAGATATAATCAATAAAGTTA
Organism: Clostridium beijerinckii; assembly: GCF_036699995.1. Classification (NCBI taxonomy): domain Bacteria; kingdom Bacillati; phylum Bacillota; class Clostridia; order Eubacteriales; family Clostridiaceae; genus Clostridium; species Clostridium beijerinckii. Next base: position 1,665,874 of record NZ_CP144906.1, read on the forward strand.
AGGAATCTATACCAGAAGAAGAAACACTTTATGATTTAGCAGATTTATTTAAAGTACTTGGGGATTCAACAAGAATAAAAGTACTATGTGCATTATTTGAAGCTGAAATGTGTGTTTGTGATATAGCAGCGTTACTTGGTATGACTCAATCTGCCATTTCACATCAGTTAAGAGTTTTAAAACAAGCAAGATTAGTGAAATATAAAAGGAATGGTAAGGTAGTTTACTATTCACTAGATGATGAACATGTTAAAAGCATTTTTGATCAAGGGTTGATTCATATATCTGAGAAAAAATAAGTTTTAGATTGGGGGAAACATTATGGCAAGCAATATAAAAATAGCTAGTGGTCCTGTTAATGCAAAATTGTCTAAGAAAGATAATATAAAAAAAGTAAAGAAAGAATTTATTTTAGAAGGGCTTGGATGTGCAAATTGTGCAGCTAAAATAGAGCGAAAAATAAATGAATTAGATGGAGTTAATTTTGCCAATGTAAATTTTCTTACTAAAACTTTAATATTAGAAATAAATGAAGCTAATAAATTAGAAGAGTTGATAGGAGCAGTAACTAACATTGTAACTAATATTGAATCTCATGTTAAAGTTGTAGAAAAGGTAACGGAGAAAATTTTAAAAAAAGAAATTCTACTTGAGGGATTATGCTGTGGCAACTGTGCTGCAAAAATCGAAAGGGAATCAAATAATATAGATGGTGTGAAATCTGCACTAGTGGACTTTATATCAACAAAGCTTATTATAGAGATGGAAGACCCAGCAAAAGAAAATGCCATTATTGATAATATTAAACGCATTGTCAAAAGAATAGAACCAGATGTTAATGTTGTTGAAATTGATGGAATAGATAAAAGAGCTATGAGCAAAAATGAAAAAGTTGAAGAGGACAATGATAAGGGGGAAATTATAAGATTAGCTATTGGTGCTATAATTTTTGGAGCTGCTACTATTTTTAAATTTTCAAATTATATAGAATTATTATTATATCTAATAAGCTATATTCTTATAGGTGGAGAAGTGGTCTTAAGAGCTCTAAAAAATATAGCTAAAGGTCAAGTATTTGATGAAAATTTCTTGATGACTATAGCAACTATTGGTGCTTTTGCAATAGGCGAATATCCAGAAGGGGTTGCAGTTATGCTTTTCTACCAAATAGGAGAAATGTTTCAAGATATGGCTGTTAATCGTTCTAGAAAATCCATCACATCACTCATGGATATAAGACCGGATTTTGCTAATTTAAAAATAAATGATGATTTCAAAAAAGTAGATCCAGAAGAAGTTAAGCTTGGAGATATTATATTAGTTAAACCAGGTGAAAAAGTGCCATTAGATGGTGAAATAATTGAAGGAAACTCTATGGTTGATACTGCTGCGTTGACAGGTGAGTCTGTTCCTAGAGAAGTAGGGGTAGGAGACAGTATTTTAAGTGGAGTGATTAATAAAAATGGACTTTTAACAATAAAGGTAGAAAAAGAATTTGGAGATTCTACTGTTGCTAAGATATTGGATCTAGTTCAAAATGCAAGTGGAAAAAAGGCTCCGACAGAAAATTTTATAACAAAGTTTGCTAGATATTATACTCCTGCTGTTGTTTTTGCAGCTTTAGCACTAGCTGTAATACCACCGATTGTTATTGAGGGAGCAACATTCTCACAGTGGATCTATAGAGCATTAGCATTCTTAGTTGTATCTTGTCCATGTGCATTAGTTGTATCTATACCTCTTGGATTTTTTGGAGGAATAGGTGGAGCATCAAAGAATGGGATACTCGTTAAAGGTGGGAATTACCTTGAAGCGTTAAATAATGTTGAAACAGTTGTGTTTGATAAAACAGGAACTCTTACAAAAGGAATATTTAAAGTTACAGAAATAAGGCCAGAAAATAATATTTCAAAAGATGAACTCATAGCTTGTGCGGCTTATGCAGAAAATTACTCAAATCATCCAATAGCAACTTCTATACTAAGAGCTTATGATAAAGAGATAATCATAGATAAGATAAAAGGGTATGAAGAAATATCAGGGCACGGCGTAAAAGTTGTTCTAGATGGAAAAGAGGTATTGGCTGGAAACTACAAGTTAATGGATAAGGAGTATATATCTTATAACAAAGTAGATGAAATAGGAACTGTAGTCCATATTGCTATAGAAAAGAAATATGCAGGCTATATTGTTATTTCAGATGAAGTAAAAGAAGATTCATCAAAGGCTATCAAAGCTTTAAAAGAAATAGGTATTAAGAAGACAGTAATGCTTACAGGTGATAATAAAACTGTTGGAAGTAAAATTGCCAAGGAATTAGGTTTGGATGAAGTTCATGCCGAACTATTACCAGATCAAAAAGTAGAAGAGCTAGAGCTATTGTTTAAAGAAAAATCACCTAAAGGCAAGATAGTGTTTGTTGGAGATGGAATAAATGATGCGCCTGTTCTAGCTAGAGCTGATATAGGTATAGCAATGGGTGGTGTTGGCTCAGATGCAGCAATTGAAGCTGCCGATGTAGTTATAATGACAGATGAGCCATCAAAAATAGCTTCGGCTATAAAGATTGCAAAGAAGACTAGAACTATAGTAATGCAAAATATAGTTTTCGCATTAGGTATTAAATTGATAATATTGGCGCTTGTAGCTGTAGGTATGGGAACTATGTGGGAAGCAGTATTTGGTGATGTTGGAGTTGCATTACTTGCAGTCTTAAATGCTATGAGAGCTATGAAAGTAGATAATATATAATTATAAATTAGTGTAGTCATAATATTGCTATGACTACACTTTTTAAATGTAAAGTTTTTACTTATGTGACTAAGTCACACAAATTTATTGAAAAAAAGAATATAATACAATAAAGGAGGGATGAAGTGAATAATAGGATTGAAATAGCAAGTGTGAATAGGTTGGAAGATATAAAATCTCTATATAAGGTATATCCGGTGCTATATGAGATTAATAAAAAGAATAATGAAGTAATAAACGAACAAGCCAATTTTAAAACTTTATACGCTGATGAATATGTAGAAGCTACAGAGAAAGCATGTAAAGGGATATTATTTGTTATAAAAGGTGTAATAAAAATACAAAAAATTAATAAGAATGGTGAAGAAACTAATCTTTATAATATAAGCCAAGGTGAATTTTGTCATGAAGCCTTAAGCTGCTTATCAGATTTGGAATCACTAAATATAACAGGTAAGGCAATTCAAGATTCTAAGATATGTATAATTCCTTTTGAAGTGGTTAAAAAATATTTTATTAATGATAATGTCTTCTTATTATATATATATAAAGACTTGTATAATAAGTTTAATACTATCATAGGGAATAAAGAAGAAATTATTCATGAATCTCTTGAAACAAGGCTTATAAAATTATTAATAAGCAAGAAAAGCAAAATAATTTATGCGACTCATAGTGAATTGGCTTTTGAAATTGATTCGGTTCGTGAAGTTATAAGTAGAAAGCTAAAGAATTTAGAAAAGCTTGGGTATATAAAATTAGAAAGAGGTAAAATAATCATACTTAAGGATTTAAATAAAATATTAAAAGACAATTAGAGATGAGAAATTAGGAAAGTATTTTAGGAGGAAGTTATAGTGTTTGAATTTTTAAAAAAAGATGATGGAAGAGTTATTAATGTAAATGAAATTGATGATTTAATAGGAAAAGTTGAATTGATTGATATAAGAGAAGAATATGAGTATAAAGGTGGAAGTATAAAAAGTGCAAAAAATATTCCTATGGGAGAACTTTTAGATGAACCAGAAAAATACTTAAATAAAAGCAAAGAATATTATATAATGTGCCAATCTGGGGGAAGAAGTGCAAGAGCGTGCAGCAATCTAAGAAATCAGGGTTTCAAGGTTATAAATGTTGCAGGTGGAATGGGCTCATATATAGGAAACAAAAGAAAATAAATTACATAACAGTAGGTTTTAGTATTTCCAGTTTGCAAACAAAAATTATTTTACTAGATTGAGGGGATATAACATGAATAAAGTTATCGAATTTCATAAAGAAGGTTATAATTGTGCAGAATCTATACTTAAAGCATTTAATGAAGATACAGGATCTGAGATTCCAATTGCAATAGCAAGTCCTTTTGGCGGAGGTATGACTATTGGAAGTACATGTGGAGCAATCACTGGAACTTTAATGGCAGTAGGTGCATTAAAAGGAAGAAATAGCAGTGAAGAAAAAAATAATTCAAGAGTATTAACTAAAGAAATTATAAATAAGGTTAAAGAGAAATATGGTACTCTTGAGTGTATTGAGCTTAAGAAGAAGGGTGTAACTTGTGATGAGATTATAGAATATGCTTATAATATTTTGAATGAATATGCAAAATAGCATAATAAAAGAGGGGATTAAAAAATATTGTTTATTTGCTTCATGCAAATAAATAATATTTTTTACTATAATAAAATTAATTTAAAAGCTTGTACTATTTATGTTTTTTACCCAAAGGTTCATGTCTTCAAAGGTACCGCATATATTACAATTGTTTACTAGTCTGCCAGCAAAATTATAATTATGTTTACTTAGAACAAAGTTAATGCTAGGATTTATTGATCTAGATAAACTATATAAACAGAGAAAACCCTTAGCCTTTAAGTCTGATTCTAAAGAATAAATGATGTTTGATAATATGCCTATTCCTCTATAAGATGGATGAGTAGCACAGTCAGTTATTTCAGCATTCAAATTTTCTTTATTCATATCTGCTGAGGCTATGCTGATTATTTTTCCATTATATACGGCAACTTTGTATAGAACTTTATCATTCATTGTTTGTTTTAAATATTCTTCATCATAAATAGGTGATTGATAAGTTAAAAAAACGGTGGAAAACAAATCTATCATTTCTTTTATATCATTTTTATTTGCGTTTCGAATAAGGTATCCTAAATTGTTTTTTTGATGCGCATATGTGTTTCTAACATTCTGACATTCTTTTATTAAGAGTTCTTTTCTTGCAAAATTGCTGCAAACTTTTCTATCGCTGTTAATAAAATATGACATACAAAAAGCATCGTTACCTTTAAAATATCCACTAATCTTCCCTTCGGAATTGAATCCAGCATTAATAAAAGTTTCAAAGGATTTTGTGTCACAATTACAAAGAATTTTACTTAAATGTTGTTTTGATGCAAAGTGAATTATTCTTTTTAAGTTTTGCGTTGATATAGTATTAAAGTCAATTATTTTTATTCTCTTGTTAGGCAAATCTACTAATATTTTAGTCCGATCTATTTTTGCGTAAAAAGTATTATTTAATTCACATCTACTAGCTCTCATTAAATTGCTTTCTCCTTTTATCATAATGTATTATTTGAAGTTAGGAAAAGTTTCTTAACCATAAGATATTTTTCCAGCCTCAAAAGTTTGTCCTAAGTTTATAATTATAAAAAAATAATAAGCTATAGAGAAGTCTCTATAGCTTGTAAAGCAATAATATTTATAGGCATACATAAAAATATCAAAGCATACCCAAACTTCTCTTCTACGCTTACGAGATTAGCTGACGGATTCGGATTGAAGAAAATTAACCCTACTTATTATCGTGTAATAAGATTCACCCCAAAAAATGGTTCTCCCGTTCAAAGTGATTAAGCGTTACATATATCATTTTGTAATTATTAATATCTTATATATAAACATATCATTTTTAAATATTCGAGTCAATATATGTATAAGTCAATGTGTATTATTATGCAAATATAAGCATTAATTAATCAAGTATATATTATAAATTCTCCCTTTTACTTTATTTGTGAAAGTGAAATAAATTTAATTAGTATATGTTTGTATGCATTCTCTTGTGTTTTATTAATGTGTACTAATGAATAAATTATATTTTATGGAAATATTATTAGATATAGCAATACTAAGGAGTTTAATGTGCCTAGTTTTAAAAAATGCAATTTATATTATGCAGGATTTCCTAATTATTTAGTGCAATATAGGGGAGATTTTCAGGGACAAATTGATAATATATCATATGCCTGTGGCGACAAAATTACTGATACAATTGCAGTAATTTCTATAGCACCAGAAGATTTAAACCGTTTAATGAAGGATGTTCCATCAATTCTTTATGTAAATCCTAGAAGCAGATACGTATTACAAGAAGTCTCGCCATCAAGTGTAGATAATATCAATGCAATCAAAATTAATCCATACTTAGACTTAAACGGAAGAGGCGTGCTTATCGGTATGGTTTACAGTGGAATAGAATATTTAAATGAAGAATTTATAAGAGAGGATGATACTTCAAGAATAGTAAGTCTTTGGGATCAGACGGTACCAGATTCTACCGACACATCAGTTTATATTGGAAGAACATTTAGCAATGCAGAAATTACTAATGCAATCAAAGCTTATAGAAATAATCAAGATCCATATCTAATTGTCCCATCAAGGGATGAAGTGGGACATGGAACACAGATGGCTGGTATTATTGGCGCAAGAGGTTATAATGTTGATGTTCAAGGTGTTGCATCAGGATGCGAATTTGTAATTGTTAAGCTTTTTGAATCCATCAATTTTAGAAACGAGCTTCAAGCAAATGGTATTCCTTATACACCAGTATATAATGATTCAGAAGTTTTAGCAGCAATATATTATTTACAAAGTGTTGCAGTAAGACTGAATAGGCCTATGGTTATATATATGGGTGTAGGTACAACCGAAGGCAGTCATGATGGTAATAATCTACTTTCAAGGTATTTAACTTCTATTGGAAAACTTAGAGGTATTGTTACAGTTACTGGTGTCGGAAATGAAGGAGCGTCAGAAGGTCATACTTCTGGAATCATAAAGCAAACGGGAGATGTGGTTTCTATTGAATTGAGAGTACCTAGGGAGATGAAATATTTTTCTTTCACAATTTGGTTGATAAAACCCAATAGAGCATCTATAAATGTGATTTCGCCTAATGGAGAATCATCAAAATTTATTAAAGCTAAGGCGAATGAAATACAAAATGTTAATTTTGTATTTTTTAAGACTCAAATGACTGTAAGATATTATGTTCCTGAGCATTTCACTGGCCATGAAGCCATATCAATTAGCTTTGATAGCATAAAAGCAGGAATATGGACCTTTCAGCTAAGGGGAGATTATATAACAGATGGTAGGTATCATATATGGTTACCGCCACAAAAAACATTGCCAGAAAATACGAGATTTCTTCAAGCAGATCCATTTACTACATTGACAATACCATCTACTGCTCGAAGTGTAGTCACAACAGCCTATTATGGAAATGACAATGCTTTGGTTGCAGCATCTGGAAAGGGTCCTAATGTCAATACATATGTACAAAACCCAGATATAGCTACTTTGGGTGCAGATATATTAGCAACCAATATAGGAGGCAAGACTACTACTGTTTCTGGCAGTTCAGTAGCAGCTGCTATAATAGCAGGAGCTTGTGCACTTTTATTGCAATGGGGGATTGTCAATGGAAATGATAGAACTATGTTTGCAGCAAAAGTCATAGCGTATTTAGTTCTAGGTGCAGATAGGAGTAATTTAGCTTATAGATATCCAACTAGAGAAATTGGATATGGTTTTTTCGATTTACTAGGCACTTTTAATATAATTAGTAGAAGCTATAGAATGGATTTAGGTCTAGAAAATAGATCAAGGGCAGACTGGAAAATGGGGGATAATTATATTGAATATAGTGTAAAAGCATTATTTATAAGAATTCCTAAATAGATATAAATGTTAAAAAAACAATGCTTTTGTTTAAGGTTGTATATTAAAATAAAAAATATGTAATATAAAGAAAAAAATTCTATTTTACCAACTAAAAGGTACTATAAATGGTACTTAATATTGTATTATATAGTGGACAGCATTGTTTGGTGCTAATACAACAATTTAGGGGGATATAATATGAATAGAAATATTAAAAGAATAGTTGCATTAACAATTGCGGCAACTGCCTTTAGTGCAATTGTACCAGCAACAAGCTTAACTTTAACTACAATAGCTTATGCGTCAACAGGTGATTTATCAAGTATTAAATTAAAAACATCAAGTGGAAGCACAATAAAGACCTATAGTGAGGATGACTATAAAAGTAAAAATGAAGTTGATAATGGTGAGTTGAAAAATAATGAAACGTATTACGCTAAGACTTCATCTAGTAAAATAAAACTAAGTGTAAATGGTGCTGACTCAAGTAATGTTAGAATCTTTAAAGGAAGAACAAGTTCTATTAAAGGTGTAAAAACAGGTAGCACTATTGAATTATCTAAAGGATCAACAACAGTTCTTACAATAAGAACATATAACGATGATCCAGGAACGGTCAAATACAGTGATGATTCATATTCTAGTCAGTACACTATTAGGGTGAAGTGTACAGCAAGTTCTTCTAGTGATGATGAAGATGATAATAAAGATGTGTATTTGAAGAGCATCTCACTTAGTGAAGGGGATTTGAGTTTTTCTAAAAATACTTCTGATTACAGTGTAAATGTTTCTGGATCTGTTGATGAAATTAAAATAACTGCAAAGCCAGATTGTGATAGTGATGAGTATGATGATTATGAAGTAAAAATAGATGGAAGTATTGTAGATGAAAGCGATAAATTTAGAAAAACAGTATCTTTAAATAAAGGAAAGAATGATATAAAGATAACTGTTAAAAATGATGATGATAAGAGAACATACACATTGAATATTTATAGAGGCGGAAGTGGAAATAACTCTAATAGCAGTGATACACCATTGCCAACTAAGAATATTAAAACAAATCAATGGGTACAGGTCAATGGAAGATGGCAATACAACGATTCTATAGGTAATCCAGTAAAGAATAATTGGATACGTAATTACTACTTACAATCAGATGGAAACATGGCCACAGGGTGGTTAAACTATGGAGGTACATGGTATTATTTAGGTAGCGACGGAGCAAAAAAAGCAGGCTGGCAATTAGTTAATGGTAATTGGTACTATATGGATTCAGAAGGAAGAATGCAAACAGGATGGATTAAGGATGTGTCTGGAAAGTATTATTACTTATATAGTAATGGAGCTATGGCATACAATACCACTATTGGTGGGTATAGATTAGGATCTAATGGTGCTTGGATTAAATAGAATTCACAAAATGCTTAATGTAAAGTTTTATTTAGAAATATTGGTATATATAAACAATATATATATTTTTAATAAATTTATAACCCATACCATATTTATAAATATCGGTATGGGTCGCATTTTTATAAATAGGGTAAGGCCATTTAATCATATTTATATTTTCATAATGAATAATTTATGCTTTAGCTAAATACTATTAAATATAAGTAATACTAAGGAGTTTGCTGTGCCTAGTTTTAAGAAATGTAGTTTATATTATGGAGAACTGCCTAATTATTTAGTTCAATATAGAGGAGATTTTAGAGGTCAAATGGACAAAGTATCATATGCGTGTGGAGATGCAATTACTGATACTATCGCAGTTATATCTGCTTCGCCAGAAGACTTGGTTAGATTGATGAGGGATGTGCCATCGATTCTTTACATAGATCCTAGAAGTAAGTACGTATTACAAGATATATCTCCGTCAAGTGTAGATAATATAAATGCAATTAAAATCAATCCTTACTTGGACTTAGATGGTAGAGGTGTACTTATAGGCATGGTTGACACTGGAATAGATTATTTAAATGAAGAATTTATAAGGGAAGATGATACTTCAAGAATAATAAGCCTTTGGGATCAAACTATTCCTGATTCTGAAGATACTTCAGTTTACATAGGAAAAACTTTTAATAATGAAGAGATTACTAATGCAGTCAAAGCTTATAGAAATAAACAGGATCCATATTTAATAGTACCTTCAAGAGATGAAGTTGGGCATGGAACTCAAATGGCCGGTATCATTGGAGCAAGGGGGTATAATGCTGATGTTCAAGGGATAGCTTCTGGATGCGAGTTTGTGATTGTAAAGCTTTATGAGTCCATGGAATTCAGGGAAGAGCTCATAGCGAATGGTATTCCATATACACCAGTATATAATGATTCAGAGATTTTATCAGCAATAGATTATTTGAAAAATACTTCGGTAAGCCTTAATAGACCAATGGTCATATATATTGGAGTTGGAACAACAGAAGGTAGTCATGATGGTAATAACTTAATTTCGAGGTATATATCATCTCTGGGGAGGCTTAGAGGGGTAATTACAGTTGCAGGTGTTGGGAATGAAGGAGCTTCGGAAGGCCATGCTTCTGGAATTATAAAGCAAACAGGGGATATAGTTTCTATCGAATTAAGAATATCAAAGGAAATGAAATATTTTTCATTTACAATTTGGGTAATAAAACCTAATAGAGCATCTATAAATGTAATTTCGCCTAATGGAGAATCATCTAAATTTATCAAAGCAAAGGCAAATGAAGTACAAGATGTTAATTTTGTGTTTTTTAGGACTCGAATGACTGTGAGATATTATGTGCCGGAATATTTTACAGGCCATGAAGCAATAGCCATAAATTTTGATAGCATAAAGGCTGGAATATGGACATTGCAGCTACGAGGAGATTATATAACTGATGGAAGATATCACATTTGGCTACCGCCGCAGAAAACATTGCCAGAGAATACAAGATTTCTTCAAGCAGATCCATTTACTACACTAACAATACCATCTACAGCTAGAGGAGTAGCCACAATAGCTTATTATGGAAATGATAATGCTTTGGTTGCAGCATCTGGAAAAGGTCCAAATGTTAATATTGATATAAATAACCCAGATTTAGCAACTTTAGGGATGGATGTATTAACTACAAAAGTAGGAGGGGGAACTACAACTGTTTCTGGCAGCTCGGTGGCTGCGGCAATAATTTCTGGGGCTTGCGCACTTTTGTTACAGTGGGGAGTTGTTAATGGAAATGACAAAACCATGTTTTCAGCGAAAGTTATAGCATATTTGATTTTGGGTGCTGATAGAAGTAACACGACATATAGATATCCTAATAGAGAAATAGGATATGGATTTTTTGATTTACTTGGTACATTTAATATTATTAGCCGAAGTTATAGAATGAACTTAGATTTAAAAGAAAAGGATGAAGTCATCATGGAGAAAAACTGTATTGAATATAGTGTAAGAAATCTATTTATAAGACTTCCGAAAACAAATATGGAAATATAAAATATGAGGATTTAATTAAGAAAATTTTCTTTATATATAATAATAATAATAATAAAGTCTCATATTAGAACTTTCATTATTTCAGAAGATTGTATTACAAATTTATTTAGAGTTTAACCCAATATGTAATTAAATAATTATCATGTTGTAAATTAACTCTAGTTATACTTTTCGCTTTTAAGTAAATACTATTACTGATCTAAATTTATTAAAATAATTTTGGATAGTAAAAGGAGGTTTACACATGACAAATAAATTTAAAGAAAAATTTGTTGCAATGCCAATAGAAAAGCATGATGCAGCAGCATGGGCTAATATGGAAGACGCGCAACCTGTATCTAATGTGAACATTCCTAGCGAAGTACAAGTTAGAAATGCAAAAGAATATGTAGATACAAATCAAAAGTAAGTATATATCCATCACGAAATAAGAAACATGTTTTATTGCGGTTTCTAAGGAATTTTTATGGATGATTCTAAGATTAGAAGTTGTGCCCAAAATGCTAGCATCAAAAGCGAGTTTGAACTAGCATATTTAGGCTAATGCAAAGGAAACTCGACTCACTTCGTTCACTGAGTAAGTTCAATTAACCAAATCTTAGATTTGGAATTTCACTTAAGAATCATAACCATAAAAATTCCAATGAAACACTTCACAAAACATGCTTCTTATTTCTAGTGGAATATAAAACTTTTGATTTTCAAATTATCTATAGAAAAATCCCCGGAAAATCGGGGATTTTTTATTTTGGTTACTATTTACATGTATTTTATTTGGAACTTTTCTTATTAATATTGCATATCTGCTAAGCGCTTATAAGTTTCATATCTTTCTTTTGCATTCTTTTCTGCTTCATCAAATAATTTATCGGCTACCTCTGGGAATACGTTCATTAATGATGAGTAACGTATTTCTCCATGTAAGAAGTCTTTATATGGAGCAGAAGGTTCTTTAGATTCTAGTAAGAAAGGATTTTTACCTTCTTCTTTTAGTAATGGGTTATATCTATATAGATGCCAATATCCAGATTCAACAGCTTTCTTTTCTTCTTTTATACTGTTTCCCATACCAACTTTTATACCATGGCTTATACATGGCGCATAAGCGATAATAATTGATGGTCCTGGATATTTTTCAGCTTCAGCGATTACTTTAAGCGCATGATTCATGTTAGCGCCCATAGCTATTTGAGCAACATATACATAACCATAACTCATAGCCATAAGTCCTAAATCTTTCTTTCTAGTCTTTTTACCAGCAGCAGCAAATTTAGCAACTTGAGCAGTTTGAGTTGATTTTGAAGCCTGACCTCCAGTGTTAGAATAGATTTCTGTATCCATTACAAATATGTTTACATCATCACCCATAGCAAGCACTTGGTCAACTCCACCATAACCAATGTCGTAAGCCCAGCCGTCGCCTCCAATTATCCAGTGAGATTTCTTAACAAGATAATCTTTTCTTTCTAAGATTTCTTTTGTAAGCCCATTTCCCATTTCATCTCCGCCTAGTACTTCTAAAACTCTGGCAGAAGCTGATTTTGAACCTTCCCCATCGTTAAAGTTGTTAAGCCATTCACGGAATGCATCTTTAACATCATCGTTAAAGTCTGGTGATTCTAAACCTTCATTCATCAAATCTGCAAGTTTTTCTCTAATTTGTTTAACGCCAAGGAAAATACCATATCCAAATTCAGCATTGTCTTCAAATAATGAATTTGCCCATGCAGGACCTCTTCCTTCAGCATTAGTAGTATAAGCAATGGAAGGAGAACTTGCACCCCAGATAGATGAACATCCTGTTGCATTTGCAATTATCATTCTTTCTCCGAAAAGCTGTGTTAAAAGTCTTATATATGGAGTTTCTCCACATCCAGGACAAGCACCATTAAATTCTAGAAGAGGTCTAACTAATTGGCTACCCTTTAGAGTATTTCTATCAATTAAATCTTCCTTAGGAGTAAGTCTCATTGCGTATTCCCAGTTTTCAGCCTGCTCTAATATTTGTTCCTCAGATGGTTTCATTATAAGTGCTTTACCAGGTGCTGGACATACATCGGCACAGTTGCCACATCCTGTACAGTCGAGTGGAGCAACTTGTATTCTGTATCCGTAATTTTCTAGACCTTTTCCGGCAGCTTTCTTTGTAATGAAGTCTTTTGGAGCATTTTCCTTTTCATTTTCATCAACTAAGAATTGACGAATAGTTGCATGAGGACATATAAATGCACATTGGCCACATTGTATACACTTATCAGTCTGCCATTCAGGCACATTAACAGCTATACCACGTTTTTCATAGGCTGTAGTTCCAAGAGGGAAAGTACCATCTTCCATACCTACAAATGCACTTGTAGGTAATTCATCACCTTCATGTCTTGCTAGAGGACGTTGAATATTTTTAACAAAGTCTGGTTCGTCTTTAATAGGTTTATCACTATCTTCAACATTGGCCCAAGATTCAGGAATAGTAATTTCGTTTAATGAATCTATTCCTCTATCAACAGCATCATGATTCATTTTAACTATTTTATCACCTTTTTTACCGTACAAGTGGGAAATTGAGTCCTTTAAATATTTAACTGCATCTTCTACAGGAATAACATTTGCTAGTTTAAAGAATGCAGATTGCATTATCATATTTATTCTATTTCCAAGACCTATTTCACCAGCTATAGCAATTGCATCTATAGTGTAAAATTTAATATTATTTTTTGCTATATATCTCTTATATGGTGCTGGTAATTTATCTTCAATTTCATCTTTATCCCATGGACAGTTAAGTACAAAAATTCCATTTTTCTTTAAACCCTTTAATACATCAAAATTATAAATGAAGGACTTATTATGACATGCAACATAATCTGCATTATAAACTAAATAAGGGGATTTTATAGGACTCTTTCCGAATCTTAAGTGTGATACAGTAGTACCACCAGATTTTTTGCTATCATAAGAAAAATATGCTTGAGCATATAAATCTGTATTATCACCTATGATTTTAATAGCACTCTTATTTGCTCCAACTGTACCATCTGATCCTAATCCCCAGAATTTGCAGCTTATAGTGCCTTGTGGTGTAGTATCAATTATTTCGCCTTCAGCTAAAGAAGTATTAGTTATATCATCAACTATTCCTATAGTAAAGTTATCTTTTGGGTTATCTGAATTCAAATTGCCGAAAACAGAAATAATTTGTGATGGTCTTGTATCTTTAGATGCTAAACCATATCTTCCACCAACTATAACTGGTTTATTATCTTTATTATAGAAAAGTTTAGTTACATCTAAGTATAACGGTTCGGCAGGTGCTCCAGGTTCTTTTGTTCTATCTAACACAGCTATTTTCTTAACAGACTTAGGTAAAACGTTGAAGAAGTATTTATCACAGAATGGCCTGTATAAATGTACTTTTATCATACCTACTTTTTCGCCTTTTTCCATTAAATAATCAACAACTTCACTAATGGTATCGCATACAGAACCTATAGCTATTATAATTCTTTCAGCTTCAGGATCTCCGTGGTAATCAAATGGGTGATATTCTCTTCCAGTGATGTTTTTTAATTCCTTCATATAATCTTCTACTATATCAGGAATTGCATTAAAGAAAGGATTTTGAGCTTCTCTTCCTTGGAAATATATATCAGGATTTTGAGCTGTACCTCTAGCAACTGGATGTTCTGGATTTAAGGCTCTATCTCTAAAGGCTTTTAATGCAGCTTTATCTACTAGTTTTGTCACTTCGCCAAAATCAGGAACTTCAATTTTTTGGTATTCGTGTGATGTTCTAAAACCATCAAAGAAATGAGTAAATGGAACTCTTCCTTTAATTGCACTTAAATGGGCAATGCAGGCTAAATCCATTACCTCTTGAACACTGCTTGATGCAAGCATAGCAAATCCAGTTTGCCTAGTTGCCATAACATCTTGGTGATCTCCGAAAATTGATAGTGCGTGAGTTGCAATTGCACGAGCAGTTACATGAAACACTGCAGGCAAAAGTTCCCCAGCCATCTTATACATATTTGGTATCATAAGCAGCAATCCTTGTGATGCTGTATATGTAGTAGTCAGTGCACCGGCTTGAAGTGATCCATGTACTGCACCAGCTGCACCAGCTTCAGATTGCATTTCAGCGACCTTAACTGGTTGATTAAACATATTTTTCTTTCCGTGAGCAGACCATTCATCAACCCCCTCGGCCATAGGTGTAGAAGGAGTTATAGGATATATTGCAGCTACTTCAGTAAAATTATAGGAAGCGTATGCTGCGGCTTGGTTTCCGTCCATTGTTTTTGTGACTTTTTGCATTAGGCTAATCCTCCTCTTCTATTTTTATAGAAAATCATAATTTATTTATCCCATTTATTATTTGAAAACTGAGGAAAAGTATACATATTTCTGATAAGCTGTATATTTTATTTAATGATGAGTTTTATTAAAATATAGCGGAGGAAATTAGTTAAAAGTTACAATGAAATCAGTACTTGAGAAAGTTGAGGAAGGTAATTATGAAACTAAAACAGAAAAAGTAACCCTAGGTAAAGTAAATAAAAGTTTTGAAGATATAAATAGATTTCTTAAGGAAATAGATATACTTATTGAAAGTGAATTTAATATGACTGAGTCTCTTTCTAAATCATTTACCAATATTAGCTATGAAACGGAAAGTATGACATCCATTTCTGAGGAGCATGTAGTTGCGTCAGAAGAAGTGTTAGTAACATTACATGAACAAAACAGTTTACATTCAAAAGTTGATGTTGAATACATGCTGGTAGATAATAAGTTATATAAAATAGAAGCTTATCCTAATTCTTTTAAGGAGAAGCTTTTGTTTTTTGTAATCTAGTACTAAAGATTTTAAGAATATAGGCATTTTAAAATTAAGATGGGATTATAAGATATTATATAGGAGATAATATAGAGAAAAAAATCTCTAATTATTTAGAAAAAATGAGTGTACTATGGTGAGAGGATAAAAAGGTTAAATCATCATTGGAGTCTGTTACTTAATAGTATAAGTTAATTAGAATAAACTTTATGTGGCAATAGAAAATAAATTGTTTTAAACAGCTTTAATTTGTGAAGATAGTTCTGTTATAATTAAGAATATTTCATTCCAGTTAGTAACTCTAGTTATTTTATCATTTATAGGTTTCCTGTTATAATTTGTATCCATAAGAAGAACGTTGAATCCTGCCTCCGATAACTGAATTGCATTATTGTAGTTATCTTCAATAAAAACATTACAATCTAATTCGCGTGCTTTGTCAACCTTGTAGTGGCTACCTAAAACAAATAAGTTATCATAAGGTATTTCATTGTTTCTTAAAAATAGATGAGTCAGTGTTTTTAGCTCTAAATCCCTAGCTGTCACAAAATATATATTATGAAATTGATGTAATGCAGTTATAACAAGTTTAGCATCATCTCTTAGTTTTTGATCTGAGTGGAGTTTGAACTTATTTTTATTATAGAAATCATCATATTCCTGCCTTTTCACACCCATGACTTCATGAATTTCATATTTTGTCACCTGATCTTCGGTTATATTCTTCTTAAAATATTTATTTGCCATATCTAGCCAGTCATAAGCATTGGTTATCGTTCCGTCAATATCAATACAGATGTTTAAAGTATTCATTATATTTACATCTCCTTTATTAATTATTAATATTAAAAAACTTCCACAAGGTTATTCTTAATTCAGGAAGCAAAGAATGATTAAATTCCTTATAGATATAGTATATTTATAAAAAGCTAAGATACCATTAAAGGTATGTTAATGTTTTGTTACTTTTATGAATAATAAAATAATGTTAGTTTATCATAGTGATTAATAGAATATTTTTAACGTTCTTTTAAAGTTTTATGTGCAGAAATTTAACAATTTTGTTGTATGATAGAAATAAATAGATTTAGAAAGGTTGTATTTAAAGCAATTTACTAATTTAATGCTTATATTAAATATAATTTATACGGTATTATGGTGGAAAATTAGAAATGTGATGTATAATTACAGTAAGAGATAAATAAATTATAAGTACAGCGTTTTATAGAATAAATAATATGATTTTAATACTATACAAAGCAATTAATGTGTACAAACTTAATATATTTACCATTGACTTTATGTAATGATGAAATTTGATTTCAAAAATAAAAAGGATGGTGGGATAATATGACTCCAAAAGAACTAACTCAAAAAACAGTTAAGGATATAATTAAAAGAAGAAAGAAAGCTGAAAATGAGATTAAGGCTTATCAAAGTGACCAAACTGCAAAGAAAATGAGGAACTGGAGTGTTAGAGTTGGAGGAAGTAGATGGTAATAATTTGAATATAGATCGAAAATATAGATTATATAATATGGAGTTACCAACAAAAGGTGACTCTATTTGTTATATATCTTGTAATTTATATACTATTTAAAATAAGCACCTTCTTTTGTTAGTTATGTCATCATTAGTGTTGAAAGATATGGAGTAAAAGTTAAAAGTGGAAAATAGTAATATTGTGCTATTGAAGCATAGAACTCAGTAGGTTTTGTATAGTATCATGATTTAAAGTATATAATTTTAATAAAAATACGTATTTAGAGTAGTAATTTTTCATTTAAGTTTTAATTGGGAAGTTGTAGATCTAAACAATCATAGAATTTTTAGAGGGTAGATTTACTAAAGTTACAACTGTCGATTTAAAATTATCAATGTAAGATTCAAAGGAGAGGGAAAGAATGTCAGTAAGGGTTAAGTTTATAAGTGAAGTAGAAGTTAAAGATGAGAAAAAGGTTTTAAAAGCTGCTAAAAATGCTAGGGTAAAAATTAATGATTCGTGTGAAGGAAAAGGAAAATGTGGAAAGTGTGTTATTAAAGTTATAGATGGAAAACTTTCTGAACCAACTAAAGAAGAATTAAAAATTTTAGGAAAAGAAAAAATTGATGGCGGTTATAGATTGGCATGCCAAACCCGTATACTTGAGGATTCAGTGATAGAAATAATAGATAGTGAAGATGCAAAAGCTAAAAGGGATGCTAAGTGTGGTACTTTAAAAGTTAAGGATAGTGATAAAATAAAATTACGCAAAGAAGATATAGATACTAATGATAAAGTAGAGGCTTCTCAAATCGAAGAGGTAAAAATTAAGATAGATAGTGATGATAATAAGTTGAACCATAAGGAACATAACAAGGATAAGGTAAAAAAGAATAAAAAATCAGATAAATAGAATATAAAGTACATAAACAAAAAATAGTTAAATTAATAAGAATAGATTAGTGAATAATATCTATTTTAAAATAAGGCTTTGAAATGTTATTGAATTACATTTCAAAGCCTTATTATTTTTAGTTGGGATATATTTCATAGTTTAAGTATACCTCACCGAAATCATAAATATTTTGATTCCGAAAAGCTATGAAAATATCGCTGAAGGTTCTAAGCAGCAGGTTGTATCCACTTTAGCATGCTCCAACTTTCCTAGGGAAGCTCGACTCATTACATTCGCTGAGGAAGTTCGAGAACCCAAAATAAAATTTTGGACTCTCACTTCACAAGCTAAATTGGGACAACCACTAGCGGGAACTCGACTCACGTTCGTTCGCTGAGTAAGCGATTCTCACCAAATCAAAGATTTGGGTTCTCTGCTTAAGAACTTTTAACAGCTCATTTTCAAATGTTTTCTTCATATTATGACCCTTGTGGTTACAAATATATTTATGATTTCTAGTGAAGATATGAACTTAAAGTTTTAGTAAATTTGTAAATACATTCATCTAATAAGTTAAGGTATTAGTTGAATTATCTATATAAAATCAGTAAAAACATGAGGATTTTTAACATGCTTTTTACACGGAAACAAGTTTTAATTAATAATCGGGTATTACACTTAATAATGTAAATAAATAGATTTTAAAGGATAGGTGAAAGAATGTATACTAGAAATTTACTGTCTTATAATTATAGGTCTAATATAGATAGCATAGTTATAAGAAAAATTAATCTAATAAAAATGCTTTTTCTCCTGTTATTGTTAATTATTTTTTTAACAAGTATAGTAAGGTTCTATAATTCTATTGAATGTACAAATAGTAGTAGCCTCGCAGTTGATGACTTTAAAACTGATATCAGTATGATTAGTGAAGCGGTGAATATTATTGAGACGGAAAGGACATCAAATGAGAATCTTCAAATAAATCATTTTGGATCTGATGGCAAAATAGTTGATGCTAGTGAAATTAGAACAGAGTTAGCGGCAGCTTTAATTAAAATCGGAGATATGGATAACGATAAAAAGTTATCAAATGAGGAAATTACGGAACTTGGGATGATGAAATTGGATACCAAAACTATTCAAAAAGAACTTAGGGAATTTCAATTTAATTTAGGATCATCAGACCATAATCTGAAAAATTTTATTGTTATAACGAAGGGAAAATATGCAGGAACAATACTTTATAATGGACCTTTAAAATTTATTGATGATGAACATAAGCGTTATTTTGGATTAGAATTATGGATGGATGCTAAATGATTTTCAAATTTTAAAGTAATTTGAGAGCGATGTAGTTGTATTATTCAAAAATTAACATCAAATTTAAATATTATTAAATTCGACATATATATTTAATAAGTTTATTATATAAGATATAATAAATGATAAATTTATCTTTGTGTAAGCATAGGAGAAATATATGGAGAATTATGTGGATTTTATTAATAAAGCTTGGGAAGACTTTATTTCTACAGGAAATGTCAATCCTAAGGTTAGAAGTGAAATTGGTGATTCATGGATAAGATGCATGAACTATGGTGTTGATCCCTATGATGGTAAGGGTCATGTTAAACATTCTAATATAAATGAATTAATTAATAAAAATAATGAACTTATATCTGTAGCTAGACCTATTATGGAAAGTATTTATAGCATGGTTAGAGGATCAGGATTTGCATTATTTTTAACGGATAAAGATGGATATATAATAGACGTAATAGGCGATAACGATATAATGAAGAGAATTGAGGAATTAAACTTCCTCAAGGGTGAATTATGGTCTGAAAATGTAGTTGGAACTAATGCTATAGGGACGGCATTATATCTTGGGAAACCGGTGCAGACTATAGGAGCAGAACATTATGGGGTAAATCAACACTCTTGGACTTGTTCTGCATCTCCTATTTATGATGAAGATGATAATTTAATTGGATGTATAAACATGTCTGGAAATTATTATAATGCACATTCTCATACGTTAGGAATTGTAACTGCTGCGGCACAATCAATACAGAAGCAAATGGCACTTGCTATTTCGTATAAGTTACTTAATGTGACATTTGATTCCATATCAGAAGGCATGATAGTTATTAATGAGTATATGAAAGTTAAAAGAATAAACGGACGAGCTTTGAAAATTCTAAATATATCACTAGAAGAAGCAATGAATATGAATATTAATGAAGTACTAAATGGCGTAGATTTTCAAAAATTATTGCAAGAAAAAAATAAATCTTTAAATAATATAGAATGGGATTTTTCTATAAATAATGACATAATAAAATGTGTTATAAACGTATTACCATTAAATAAAAATGGTAAAAGTAGTGGTATGGTAATAACTTTTACAGAAGTTAAGATTGTACATAAACTAGTAAATAAGTTTGTGGGATATAAAGCACAATATGAATTTAAAGACATTATAACAACAAGCAAAGAGATGGCCAATATGATAGCCTTCGCTAAAAAAGCTTCAAAAAGCGATTGCAATATACTAATACAGGGAGAAAGCGGTACTGGTAAAGAGTTGATTTCTCAGTCAATACACAATTATAGCGATAGGGCTAGAGGTCCGTTTGTCGCTGTAAATTGTGCATCAATACCTAGCGAATTAGTTGAAAGTGAATTATTTGGATATGAAAAGGGGGCTTTTACTGGAGCATCAAAAGAAGGACATCCAGGTAAGTTTGAATTAGCAGATGGGGGGACAATTTTCCTTGATGAAATTGGTGAGCTGCCATTAGATATTCAAAGTAAGCTTCTTAGGGTTTTAGATAATGGAAAGATAGTTAGAGTTGGTGGGACTTATGAGAAGCAGCTAAATGTTAGAGTTATTGGTGCCACTAATAGAATATTGAAAAATGAGATAAGAAAGAAAAATTTTAGAGAGGATCTATATTATAGGTTAAGTGTAATGGAGATAAAGACTATTCCATTAAGAGAGCGAAAAGATGATATAGATGTACTTGTAAATGATTTTGTTCAAAGATTAAACATAAAAAACAAAAATAAGATTATAACTGTAAGTAAGGAATATATTGATAAGTTAAAGAAATATGATTGGGACGGAAATATAAGAGAACTTAAGAATGTTGTTGAGCGAGATTATTACTTAAGCGAAGATGAAATAATGAATATAGATATAAATAATTTAGATTATAATAATATGACACAAACTTTGCATGATGAACCTATGGACCAAGAGGACATTAAAATAGTTCCTCTTGATGTATTAGAAGAGAACGCTATAAGGGATGCTATAAAAAAATGTGATGGAAATCTTCAACTAACAGCTAAATTGTTAAGTATAGGAAGAGCAACTTTATATAGAAAGATAAAAAAATATCATATAGATGTATCAAAATGAGAAAAGAAAAATCTGTGTATCAAAATGAGAAAGGAAAATGTATCGTTTTGATACATTTTTCTTTTATAGTTAAATGGTTTTTATATAAAATTGTATTATAAATAATAGATAAAATAAAATTATATCAAGCAAACAACCTAAATAACGCAAAAAAATATAATCTTAATCATAACTTGGCACAGAAATTGCTTAATAAAATATATGTGAATTAATTAACAATTTATCCAAGGAGGAGTTTTAAGATGAAAGCAGCATTATGGTATGCAAAGAAAGACGTTAGAGTAGAGGAAATTGAAGAACCTAAAGTTACAGTTAATGGTGTAAAGATTAAAGTAAAATGGTGTGGAATATGTGGATCAGATTTACATGAATATTTAGGAGGACCTATATTTATACCAGTAGGACAACCTCACCCATTAAGTGGTACAACAGCTCCAGTAGTTTTAGGACATGAATTTTCAGGAGATGTCGTTGAAGTTGGTCCTAATGTAAAGAATTTTAAACCAGGAGATAGAGTAATAGTTGAACCTATAGTTGCATGTGGAAAATGTCCAGCATGTTTAGAAGGAAAATATAATTTATGTTCATCATTAGGTTTCCATGGACTTTGCGGAAGTGGTGGAGGACTTGCTGAATATACAGTTTTCCCAGAAGAATTTGTACATAAGATTCCAGATGAAATGTCTTACGAACAAGCTGCTTTAGTTGAGCCAATGGCAGTAGCATTACATTCAATTAGAATTGGTAATTTTAGAACAGGGGATACTGCTTTAGTACTAGGATCTGGTCCAATAGGACTAGCAACTATTGAGTGCTTAAAAGCAGCTGGTGCAAAATTAATAATAGTATTACAAAGAAAATCTATAAGACAAGATTATGCTAAAAGAGCAGGGGCAGATGTAGTATTAGATCCTAATGAAGTAAATATAGCAGAGGAAGTTAAGAAGCTTACTAACGGATTAGGAGTTGACGTGGCATTTGAAACTACAGGAGCTCAAATAGGTTTTGATACAGGTATAGATAGCTTAAAGTTTGAAGGAACTTTAGTTGTAACTAGCATATGGGAAAATGATGTTAAATTTAATCCTAATGTATTAGTATTTACTGAGAAGAAAATCATTGGAACATTAGCATACAGACATGAATTCCCAGCAACTATGGCTCAAATGAAAGATGGAAGAATAAAAGCAGAAGGATATGTAACAAAGAAAATACATTTAGATGATATAGTTGAAGAAGGTTTCGGAGCATTAACAGGTCCAGAAAAGAAGAAACATGTTAAGATATTAGTATCTCCAGACAAAGAACTCGTATCTAAATCTTAATCTATATAGAATTTGCAATTAGCAATAAAGATATAAATAGTACTTATAGATAAAGTATATTCTCGCAAGAACAAAAATTATACTAAGATTCAGATGAATAGAAAAAATCACCTGAATCAAGTTTACTTGGTTAAATTAGGAGGAACGTAAATGTATAAAATAGTGAACAAAAAGGAGCTAACAAATAATATATTCTCAATGGATATAGAAGCTCCAAGAGTAGCAAAATCTGCAAAGCCTGGACAATTTATTATCATAAAAAATGATGAAAAAGGTGAAAGAATTCCGTTAACTATAGCAGATTATGATCAGGAAAAAGGAACAGTAACTATAGTTTTTCAAACTGTAGGAAAAGGAACAAAACAGTTAGCTGCTTTTAATGAAGGGGATCATGTAGCTGACTTTGTTGGACCATTAGGTGTACCAAGTGAATTTATACATGAGGATATAGAAGAATTAAAGAAAAAGAATTTCATCTTTGTGGCAGGTGGAGTTGGTGCAGCACCAGTTTACCCACAAGTAAAATGGATGCATGAACATGGAATAGCTGTAGATGTTATTTTAGGAAGCAGAAACAAAGATTTGTTAATATATGAAGAAAAATTAAAGAATGCTGCTGGAAATCTTTATGTAACAACTGATGATGGTTCATATGAATTTAAGGGAACTGGATCAGATATGCTTAAAGAATTAGTTAATAATCAAGGTAAGAAATATGATCATGCAATTATTATTGGACCAATGATAATGATGAAATTTACTTCTATGCTAACTAAGGAATTAGGAATTCCAACAACAGTAAGCTTAAATCCAATAATGGTTGATGGTACAGGTATGTGTGGTGCTTGTAGAGTTACTGTTGGAGGAGAAGTTAAGTTTGCTTGTGTTGATGGACCAGAATTTGATGGACATTTGGTAAATTACGATGAATCAATGAGAAGACAAGCTATGTATAAAACAGAAGAAGGAAAAGCACAGTTAGAAGTTGAAGAAGGAAATACTCATAGTCACGGTGGCTGTGGTTGCAGAGGTGATAAATAATGGACATGAATGAGAGATTAGTTAGAATACCAGTAAGAGAACAAGATCCAAAGGTTAGAGCAGCAAACTTTGAAGAAGTTTGTATCGGATATAACGAAGAAGAAGCAACTAAAGAAGCTTCTAGATGTCTAAACTGTAAGAATCCTAAATGTGTAGAAGGATGTCCAGTATCAATCAATATACCAGGATTCATTTCTTATGTTAAAGATGAAAAATTTGAAGAAGCTGCAAAAGAAATTTCAAAATACAGCTCACTTCCAGCAGTTTGTGGAAGAGTATGTCCACAAGAAAAACAATGTGAAGGAAGATGTGTTTTAGGAATAAAAGGTGACTCAGTGTCTATTGGTAAACTTGAAAGATTTACAGCAGACTGGGCAGCATCACATAATGTTGATTTAAGTGCAACAGAACCTAAAAATGGAATTAAAGTTGCAGTTATAGGAAGTGGACCTGCAGGACTTACTTGTGCTGGAGATTTGGCTAAAAAAGGATATGAAGTAACTATATTTGAAGCACTTCATAAAGCAGGTGGAGTTTTGGAATATGGAATTCCAGAATTCAGACTTCCAAAAGAAAAAGTAGTTAAAAATGAAGTTGAAAACATTAAGAAACTTGGTGTTAAAATAGAAACTAATGTTATAGTTGGCAGAACTATAACTATAGATCAATTGTTTGAAGACGAAGGATTCAAAGCTGTATTCATAGGTTCAGGTGCAGGACTTCCAAGATTCATGGGAATACCAGGGGAAAATGCAAATGGAGTATGCTCAGCAAATGAATTTTTAACAAGAGTAAACTTAATGAAAGCAGCAGTAGAAGGATACGACACTCCAGTTAGATCTGGTAAAAAAGTTGCAGTAGTAGGCGGAGGAAATGTTGCTATGGACGCAGCAAGAACTGCCTTAAGACTTGGATCTGAAAGCCATATCGTTTATAGAAGAGGTGAATCAGAACTTCCAGCAAGAGTAGAAGAAGTACATCATGCTAAGGAAGAAGGAGTAATCTTTGATGTATTAACTAATCCAACAGAAATCTTAGTAGATGAAAATGGATGGGTTAAAGGAATGAAATGTGTAAGAATGGAACTTGGAGAACCAGATGCATCAGGAAGAAGAAGTCCAGTTGAAGTTCCTGGTTCAGAATTTGTTATGGATGTAGACACTGTAATAATGTCACTTGGAACATCACCAAATCCATTAATTTCATCAACAACTCAAGGATTAGAAATAAATAAGAGAAGATGTATTGTAGCTGAAGAAGAAACAGGTCTTACTACTAAAGAAGCAGTTTATGCTGGTGGGGATGCAGTTACAGGAGCAGCAACAGTAATACTTGCCATGGGTGCTGGTAAAAAGGCAGCAAAAGCTATAGATGAGTATTTACAAGGAAAATAAATATAAACTTAAAATAAATATAATTTTTATGATCAAATCCTAAATTATAAAGCCTTGGCAATATTAAATGAATATTGTCAAGGTATTTTTATTCTTTAAGGATTCATAATGAATGTGAATTAAAACCTATGCTCATATAGAAGGAAGTTTTATAGTTAAGTAATTTATGCTAAAGGAGTATAATAGATATATATTTAGATATAGTAAGGAGATAAAAATGGAAAATATATTAGTTAAAGAATATTATGATTGGTTTAGCTCTTATGTAAAAAAGTTTTATGGGGAAGATAGCTTAATAAATCAGAATATTGAACTTAAGGAAATACATACGCTAAAAGTCGCAGAGCATGCTGTAAATATTGCAAAATCTTTAAATTTGCCCCAAGAAGAAGTTGATACAGCAGAGATAATAGGATTATTTCATGATATAGGAAGGTTTGAACAATTCAAAAAATATAAGACATTTAGGGATGCTTTTTCAGAAAATCATGCTGCTTTAGGTGTTAAAATATTAGAAGAGAATGGAACATTAAAAAACTTAGATGATAGTAGAAAAAAGATTATTATTAAAGCTGTAAATCTTCATAATGAAAAAGATCTTCCAATGGATTTAAATAAGGAAGAATCATTGTTTTGCAAATTGATTAGAGATGCCGATAAACTTGATATTTTCAGAATCATTATGGGATATGAGAGAGAAAGAAAGAATCATCCTAATCCGGCGCTTGATAATTTACCTGTTACATCAGGCTACAATTCAGATTTTATTAAAGATATTCGTTCAAATAAAAAAATTAGTAATAATTCACTAAAAAATTATAATGATAGAAAAATATATGAATTAAGTTGGATAATTGATTTGAATTTTTCATTTTCTCTTAACTATATAAAGGAGAAGGAAGTTTTAAAAACATTAATTAGCTGTTTACCTAAAAATGAAGAGATTGATGACTTAGAAAGGTACCTTGATAAATATATAGAAAATTCCATAGTGAAATAATTTATCTGTAAAATGAACATTTTAATTGATTTCTGTTTAATAATAATATTTAATTTATGTCTATACTAGCTAACCTGATTCTATTAACCAAATGCTAAATGCTGTTATGTTTAATCTACACATATATAAGTATTTATAATGTCTATAAAATTCAGCGGCATATAATATGTAGGTATAATAACGAATAATACTTATGTTATTTGGAAAATTAACTTTATGCAATCTTTAATTGTAAAATACATTTTTATAGCAAATCATATTCTGTAATTGCCTTATAGTAGAGTACATTAAAGCAAACTACTTTAATTAAGAGTATGTTTTGTATAAATTTATTTAAGAATGATAATTATTAAGATAGCATTGAAAATAGTATAGTCAGGGGTGGAAAGTATGGAAAACAGTTATAATAATTTAAAAATAGCAGAACGTGGAGCTAGGGTGAGTATTATAGCTTATATAACACTATCATTATTAAAACTCGGAGTAGGTTTTTTTGCTCAATCCAAGGCATTATTAGCTGACGGAATCAATAATACTACCGATATAATAGCTTCAGTGGCAGTTTTAATCGGGCTAAAAATATCGAGAAAGCCAGCGGATGACGATCATCCTTATGGTCATCTTAGAGCAGAAACAATAGCATCTTTAATAGCATCGTTAATTATGATAGCTGTTGGTCTTGATGTGCTCTATAATGCAATTAAATCAGTTATCTTTTTTAACCCTAAGGCTCCTGATTTAGTATCTGCAGCAGCTGCTATTTTTTGTGCTGCTGCTATTTATATGGTATATCGTTATAATATGAGAATTGCTGTTAAGATAAAAAGTTCTGGACTCATGGCTGCCGCAAAAGATAATCTTTCTGATGCATGGGTAAGTATTGGTACGACAATAGGGATTGTTGCTTCTCAGTTTGGTTTTCCTTGGATAGATCCTCTTGCAGCTGTAGTTGTAAGTGCTTTAATATTAAAGACAGGATGGGATATATTTAGAGAAGCAACTCATAATCTATCAGATGGTTTTAGTAGAGAGAAGCTTGATGGTATAACTAAATCTATTAGCCAAGTTCCCGGGGTTAAACAAATTAAGAATATAAGAGCGCGAGTTCATGGAAATAATATTTTACTTGATTTGGTAGTTAGTGTTAGTTCTGAGTTGTCTTTAGTTGAGGGACATTCCATTACCGAAAAAATAGAAGATAAATTGAAAGAGGATCTAGATATAACTCAAGTGATGGTGCATGTTGAGCCTGATAAATAGAAAGTATAAATGTAGCTGAGGAAAAATAAAATTCCCCAGCTACATTTTTATTTGGAATTAATTAAGTTGTAAAAGCAGAACGAACCAATTTCATATCGAGCGAATAATATAATATGTAGAATTTTACTAATGAATATAAAGAGATAAGCATAAAGCAGGTGTTTAAATGGATACTAATCGAATTATATTTAATATAAAGCGAGGATATTGCAGATATATTGGTTCTGGTTCTTGCAGAGAAGTATTTGATCTTGGAAATGGATATGTAGTAAAAATAGCAAAGAATGCAGCTGGAATTGCACAAAATAAAACAGAGTATTATATTTCTCGTTACGACAATTCTAACTTATTTGCAAAGGTTGTAGATGTTTCAAAAAAATTTGATTTCCTAATTATGGAGAAAGCAGATAAGGTATATAATATTACGGAAATATGGAGATGTTTTAATGTTAAAAGTAAAAAAGAAATGTTTAATTTAAAACAGATAAAAAGTATTTCTCAAAATTATAATTTACTATTAAGCGATCTGAATAGACAAAGTAGTTGGGGTGTAATTAATGGTAGACCAGTGATTATTGATTACGGATTTACCAGAGAAGTAAGGGAAAAATATTATTAAATTTTTTACTAAAGCAGGATTGAGTATATCATATCCTGCTAAAATATTAGATTACTAAAATTCAAGGCAAAGGCGGCTTAAATTTCCTAATTCATACTCTCGAAAAATAACTCTAGGAATTAATAGAGAACTGCTGCCTAATGCTATAAATAGCGGAACAAAATGCTCAGGGCTTAGAACAGCTAAATCAGCATTTGGAGCTTGATCTCTATAATTGTAAAGTGAATTAAAATCATTTTCTTTTAATCTGTTAATTAACCAGTCATCAAATTCTTCAGCCCAAGAATCGCTGCTTACAGCTTCAAAATCAACTAAATTTAGATTATGAACTGTATTTCCGCTCCCGATAACTAAGATATCTTCATCACCTAAAGTTTTTAGAGCGCTACCTATTTTTATTTGTTCTTCAATGGATAATTTAGAGTCTATTGAAACTTGAACAACGGGGATGTTTGCTTCTGGATAAAGATGCTTTAAAAGAGTCCAAGCTCCGTGATCTAAACCCCTATTTAAGTCTTTTTTCACTTTTATGCCTTCGTGTGAGAGCTTTTCTTCGACTTTTGCTGCAACGGTACTAGAACCTTGCGCCTCATATTTTACATTGTAAAGTTCGTCTGGAAATCCATAAAAATCATATACTGTTTCGTATGTGGAATCAGAAGACGATATAGTTAGTGTCTCACTATCCCAGTGTGCTGTAAAGATAACAATGGCTTTGGGATTTAATTTCTTTCCAAGGTTATTTAGAAATTCAGTATAATTATCTTCTTCAATGGCCATCATTGGAGAGCCGTGTGCTAAAAATAAAGGTTTAACCATATAATAAAATCCTCCTTTAGATTCAATAATTAATTAATATTAGATATTACCATAAAGATCAAAGTTAATACATAAGTTTTACGGAATATTGACTTATTTAATGAATATTATTATATTTAGTATAATATCATAAGTTGCTTATCTTAATTAAGTGATTATGATAGAATAGTAACAGGTGGTGATTAAGTATGGAAAAATTTCATATGTGCCCAAGGTTTGAAAATGCTTTTGAATTACTAGGAAAAAGATGGACTGGATTGATTATAAGAACATTATTGAATGGACAAAATCGATTTTCAGATATAGAAGAAGCGATCCCTAATATGAGTGCTCGTATGCTTACAGAACGATTTAAGGAGTTGGAAAAGGAAGGAATAATTATTAGAAAAGTTTACCCGGAAACTCCAGTACGCATAGAATATGAGTTAACAGAAAAAGGTCGTGATCTTCAAAGTGCCATGGATGAGATCCAAAAATGGGCAGAAAAATGGACTAACTAAGACGATTCAAAAAATATAAAGAATTTTCTTAACTACAATAGAGATTCTTTATATTTTTTTATTGTTTGAAAATTAAAAAAATTATGAATTTATATTTAAAATACTATTGACTAAGTGTTATAAGTATGTAATAATTAATTTAAAGTTACTTACTAAATGTAAGTAACTAATTAAAAATATTGAAGTAAATTTATTAGGCTTCACTGTTTTTATATAAAAGATGTACTAGTTATAGTTAAATATAATTTTAAATTACTATAAGTAATTATTTAGAAAGAAAAAGTATAAATATAAATACTCAAAGAAATTTATATATGATAGGAGGAATTGTTATATGTCAAAAGATTTTTTTACTGCTGTAGCAGATAGACGTTCATTTTATGGAATTAGTAAAGAAAAGGTGGTTTCTGACGATAGAATCAAGGAAATTATAGAACATGCTGTAAAGCATACACCATCATCATTCAATTCACAAAGTGCAAGAGTAGTGCTATTGTTAGGAGATCATCATGATAGATTATGGGATATCACAGAGAATGCTTTAAGAAAGATTGTTCCTGAAGATAAATTTGAGCCAACTCAAGAAAAAATAAATTCATTTAGAAGTGGTTACGGTACAGTTTTATTTTTTGAAGATAATAGCGTGATAGAATCTCTTCAACAACAATTTTCACTTTATAAAGATAATTTCCCAATTTGGTCACAACAAGCAAGTGGAATGCACCAGTTTGTTATTTGGACTGCATTAGAAATTGAAGGATTTGGAGCATCGCTTCAACATTATAATGAGCTTATTGAAAATGACATAAAGAAAGAATGGGGAATATCTGATGATTGGAAACTTATTGGACAAATGCCTTTTGGAAAACCAACAGCGGAACCTGGCCCAAAAGAATTTAAACCATTAGAAGAACGTATCAAGATATTTAAATAAAGAAATATTTCAATGATTATTTTCATATAATAGGGGTGATTTTATCACCCCTAAAAATTATTTGATTGATTCTAAATTTATTTAAAATCAGAAAATAATGAGATTATGATTTAAATGAATAATTCTTTTTATTTTAGATAAGAGTATTTTTAGCTGGAAAGGCTGAGATATCAATAAAATAAAGATGTTTTAGATTTGATTATGATGATTTTAAAGATATAATTGGTATTATACTTAGCATTAATTATATTTATATAGTTGACAATTAACAATATGTAACTTATAATAAACAAGCAAATAAAAATTTATTACCTATATTGGTAATAGTTTAATATTTAAAGATTAGAAGTGAAATTTTAATTTTTTAAAGGTAAATCTGGTGAACGTAGTTCAGTTGGTAGAGCGCCAGTTTGTGGCACTGGTTGTCGTGGGTTCGAGTCCCATCGTTCACCCCATACTGGGATGTCGCCAAGTGGTAAGGCAATGGATTCTGACTCCATTATTCGCAGGTTCGAATCCTGTCATCCTAGCCAATTTTTGGTTCACTAGCTCAGTCGGTAGAGCACATGACTTTTAATCATGGTGTCCCGGGTTCGATTCCCGGGTGAGCCACCAATTATATAATAGAAATTTAATATTTTAGATTGAACTTAGCATTAATATGCTAGGTTATTTTTTTATTCTTTAGGAATTTATATTCCAATAAAATCTGTGGACGAGGTACTCCTTGAGGGTATAACTTAAAAAAGGTTGATTGACTAGTTTTTGTATTTTAAAAAGAATAAAAAAGAAATCTTATTCGCCTGCCAAATTTTTCTCACATGCGTTCGAAAAGGCAGATGCGTGAAAAAATCTTCGGCTCCAAAGTCGCCTGCGATTTTGTTCTTCTCTAAAAATTCATACCTGATTCAAATCTGCAAATACTGTGTTAATTGTAGTATAAATTATGAAAAAGACTGGTTTTGAAGATTGCCTTTTAAAAATAAATACCATACTAGAAAGGAGAAACATTTTTATGCAGCAGGCATTGAAAATAAGCTGTTAAAAGCTCTTAATTGTAGGTTGTTTCATTAATGCTTGTCACAATGAAGTTGAGAGCAAGCATTAATGGTGTAACCTGCAATTTAGCACTTTCAGCGAAATTTTCATAGTCCTGTGAAATAACAATGTTTCTCCTTTCGGATGTTTATTTCATAAGTCTAAGTTATCTTTGAAATATTATGTTTAAGCACTTTTGCGTTTCTTTGAACGAATAGTCCAGATGATTAGTCCTATGAAGAACCCGTAAAGTGCTGGTATTATCCATCCAAATCCATAATCAAAGCCAGGTAAATATGAGTGAGCAAAATTCACAAGTTGCTTAACGATTAAATTCTCTTGTAGAGGCTGAGGCAATGATTTACATAAATCAAAAAATGCCGCAATAACTGTGAATCCTGTTGTCCATCTATAAACGTCGCTTTGTTTATTAATAAAAGGCGCTAATAGAGATAGTAGGATTAAAGTAATTACTAAAGGATATAAAAACATAAGTACTGGTATAGATAATTGAATAATATTACTTAATCCAAAGTTAGCGATTATGAAAGAGAAAACTGTAAATAAAACAGCATATTTTTTGTAAGAAACAGAGTTTGGAAACATTTCGCTGAACATTTCAGAACAAGAAGTTATCAAACCAATAGCTGTTTTTATACATGCGATTCCAACAATAAAAGCTAATAATATTTGTCCAGTAAAACCAAAGTAATGATTGCTTACCATAGATAATATACTTCCACCATTATCAGCACGATTAACGCTTCCTAGACTTGTAGCACCCATATAAGCTAGAGATCCATAGATAATAGTCATTCCTATAACGCTAACAAGTCCTGATTTACATGTCTCTATAGCAATTGATTGAGGGTTTTTAACTCCTAGTTTTTGTATGTTAGAAATAATAATAATAGCAAAGGCTACAGATGCAAGTGCATCCATGGTATTATATCCATCTAATAAACCAGTGAATAGTGGTTGAGTTGCATAATTTCCTTGAGCAGGAAATTGACTTGCTTGTCCCATTGGATTTACAAATGTAGCGATTAATAAAATTGATAATAATACCAAGAAAATAGGGGTAAGATACTTACCAACCCAATCTAAAATTTGTCCTGGCTTTAATGAAAAATAAATAGTAAAAGCAAAAAATATTAATGAAAAAATAATTAGTCCTAATTTTAAATATCCATCAGAAATAAAAGGATGAATTCCAACTTCAAATGCAACTGTAGCAGTACGTGGAATTGCAAATAAAGGGCCAATTGTTAAGTATAATAAGCATGTGAATATACTTGCATAACGAGAGCTAATAGGCCTCGCCATATCAAATAAACTTTCACTTCTTGAAAGAGCTGATGCGATAATTCCTAATATAGGTAATCCTACTCCAGTAATTAAAAATCCAATAGTAGCTGTAAATGTATGATCTCCAGCCTGTTGCCCCATTTGAACTGGGAAAATTAGATTACCAGCACCAAAAAAAAGTCCAAATAATAATGAACCTATTAATAAGTTTTGCTGAAAGCTTAGCTTTTGTTTCATAAATAATCCTCCTTAAATATTTTCGTATTATCAAAATAATTATACTTCCTTTATTAAAGTGTTTATTTTTTTGCATTTTGATAATACATTGTCAATTTTTAATTATAATATATTTATTTATATTAGTAAAACTCATTTTTTATATATTAGTTAAATTATTCTATTTAAAAATTAAAATGAAAGGGATATTTACATATATTTAAGCAAAATCACTTTGTCGAATAAATATGTATGTAAATGCAGTTTTTAAAATAGGTGATTTAAAAAAAATTATTAATCAAATATATATGTTGCAATTCACAATGCACAATTACGGTTAAAATTCTTGCAATATTTTTAGAATTACGATGAAGAATTATTTTTGGAATATATATTATAAATTTTTCTGTTGAATTTAAAAAAGATAGTGTCTGAAAATTAATTGATAAGAAATAAACACTGGATTAATTAATTTAAACACTATATAAAAATGGTTCATTTACTTAAACACTATAAGTAAAAAAATAAACAGTTAAAAAAATAACCAAACAATAATAAAATTTTACTAAAAATATTTTCAAAAACAATATTTCGTAATAAAAATATTTTCAATAAAGCAGAAAATGGTAAAAGCTTTATATAGTAAGGTTTTACGCTATTTAAATGAAATAAAGAGAGATTTTAAATGCTAACTTTTGAAAAAGTTTTTATAGAGTTTGGCATCCATATTGCTTTTGTGTAATGGCATGGAATGAAGATAATTTAAATTATATAGAGCGGAGGAGATTAGTTATGGAAGAATTAGAATTAGAAATAGCAATTATGAATATTATAATCAACGCTGGAGATTGTAAAAATCACGCTTATATGGCTCTTAACAATGTGAAAGAAGAAAATTATGAAGAAGCTGAAAAAGAAATGGAATTAGCAAATGATGCTATCGCAAAGGCACATGATGGACAAACAGTGTTTCTACAAAAAGAGGCTAATGGCGAAAGAATAAATATGTCAGTTTTATTTGTACATGCACAAGATCATTTGATGACTGCAATAACAGAGAAAAATTTAATTGAGCAAATAATTGAATTAAGAAAAGTTATAAATGGATTAGTGAAGGTGTAATTAAAAAACAGATTAAATTTAAAATAAATTCTGCACGAAGATATATTTTTTAAAAGGAGAGGATAGTAAATGATAAAAATTAGATTATTTTGCGCAGCAGGAATGTCAACAAGTCTTTTGGTAAATAAAATGAAGGATGCAGCTAAGATCAGAGGTGTAGAGGTTGATATTGAAGCTTTTCCAGAAGGTCAAATGGATAAATATCTAGATGGTGTAAATGTTGCATTATTAGGACCACAAGTTGGATACACATTAGGAAAAGCAAAAAAAATATGCGGACCATTGGGAATCCCTGTAGATGTAATACCTATGGTTGATTACGGAATGATGAATGGGGAGAAAGTATTAGATTTTGCGCTAAGATTAGCTAACTAGTGAATGGACAAATATGTAGAAATAGAAGGAGTAATTAAATTATGAAATTTTCTAAGGATTTTCTATTTGGAGCAGCTTCTGCTGCATATCAAGTAGAAGGAGCGTATAACGAGGATGGTAAGGGAATATCAAACTGGGATGTATTTTCCAAGATTCCAGGAAAAACTTTTGAGGGAACTAATGGAGATATAGCAGTAGATCATTACCATAGGTATAAAGAGGATATAAAATTAATGGCTGAAATTGGAATAGAATCGTATAGATTTTCTGTTTCTTGGCCAAGAATAATTCCAGATGGTGACGGAGAAGTTAATCAAAAAGGGATTGATTTTTATAATAATTTAATAGATGAATGCTTAGAATACGGAATAGTTCCATTCGTCACATTATATCATTGGGACATGCCTCAAAATTTAGAGGAAGATGGGGGATGGACAAATAAAAGAACTGTTAATGCATTTGTAAAATATGCGGAGGTATGTTTTAAAGCATTTGGTGACAGGGTGAAGCATTGGATTACTTTTAATGAAACTGTTGTATTTGCATCGCTAGGGTATTTGGCAGGAGCACATCCGCCAGGCATTAAGAACAATCCTAAAAAGTATTTTCAAGTAACACATAATGTTTTTACAGCACATGCCAAAGCGGTAAAGTCCTATAAGGAAATGAAGCAGTTCGGTGAAATAGGAATAACTCACGTTTTTTCTCCAGCATTTAGCATAGATAGCAATGAGGAAAATATTAAAGCAGCATATCATGCAAATCAGTATGAAATTAATTGGTATTATGATCCGATATTAAAAGGAGGTTATCCAGAATATGTAGTTAAACAGTTAGAACAGAAAGGATGGCTTCCAGAATGGACTCAAGATGAGTTAGATATAATAAAAGAAATGGCGCCAAAGAATGATTTCATAGGTCTTAATTATTATCAACCGAAAAGGGTTGCAAAGAATGATATTCAAAATAAAAATCAAGAAAGAACTAGAGAGAATTCTACAGGAGCACCAGGCAATGCATCATTTGATGGAGTTTTTAGAACCGTTATGTTAAAAGATAAAGTTTATACAAAATGGGGATGGGAGATTGCTCCAGATGCATTCTTAGATGGACTAAGGATGTTAAAAGATAGCTATGGCGATATAAAAATGTATATTACTGAAAATGGTTTGGGAGATGAAGATCCGATAATTGAGAATGAAATAGTAGATGTTCCAAGGATAAAATATATCGAGGCACATTTAAAAGCGGTGAAGAGAGCCATTGAAGAAAATATAAATTTAAAAGGATATTACGCTTGGTCTGCAATTGATTTATTGAGCTGGTTAAATGGATATAAAAAGCAATATGGCTTTATATATGTTGATCATAAGAATAATTTAGATAGAAAAATAAAATTATCAGGATATTGGTACAAGAAGACAATAGAAGAAAGAGGAGAAAAACTTTAGTAAAGACTTAGTAGTTAGCAGATCCTAATATGTATTCATTAAGCGCGCAATGTTTACTTATATTAAGATTTGAAACTTTAGGTAATATAAAATTTGTTATTTAGTTGAGTATTTAAGGAGGAATTATTATGTCATCGTTTCAAAATAATTTAAATGAGAAAGTAATACCGATAGTTATGAAATTTGTCAACTTAAAAGGTGTTCTTGCCTTAAAAGATGGTATCTTATATACATTACCTCTAACGTTAGTGGGTTCAATATTTCTATTATTAGCGCAATTGCCGTATCAACCATTAAATGACTGGTTAGCTGTTACACTAGGTGCAGGGTGGACAGATCCTTTATGGAAAGCATATGGAGCCACATTTAATATAATAGCGCTTATGGGGACAATAGGCATAGCATATACTTATGCTAAAAATGAAGGCTATGAGCCTTTATCTGCAGGAGTAATATCATTTGTAGTATTTGTGTTAACAACTAGTTCTTCTGTAATAACTAAAAGTGGAGAAACAGTAGGCGATGTCATTCCAACAGCATGGTGTGGTGGAAAAGGTATGGTCACTGCAATTATTATAGGATTAATAGTTGGCGCAGTTTACTCATGGTTTATGAAGAGAAATATTACAATAAAAATGCCAGCAGGTGTACCACAAGGTGTTGCAAATTCTTTTGCAGCGTTAATACCAGGAGCGGTAATAATAGTTGGCGCAACAGTACTTTATTCAGTGTTTAACTGGGGATTACACACAACTCTTATAGAATGGATATATAAAGTAATTCAAACACCTTTACAAGGTATGACAGATTCAATAGGTGGAGTATTATT
This sequence comes from Clostridium beijerinckii, assembly GCF_036699995.1. Classification (NCBI taxonomy): domain Bacteria; kingdom Bacillati; phylum Bacillota; class Clostridia; order Eubacteriales; family Clostridiaceae; genus Clostridium; species Clostridium beijerinckii. Next base: position 1,702,941 of record NZ_CP144906.1, read on the forward strand.
TATGGGATTTGCAATTCCTTTCTTATGGTGGTTTGGAGTTCATGGCTCAACAATAGTAAGTGGTGTAATGTCAAGTGTTTTGACATCGAATACATTGGATAATGCAGCTATAGTTACAAGTGGAAAAGAGTTAACAATAGCAAATGGAGCTCACATAGTAACACAACAATTTTTGGATCAATTCATGACAGTAACAGGTGCTGGTATGACAATAGGTTTAGTTGCGGCAATGTTGGCATTTTCAAAGTCAGCTCAATGCAAGCAATTAGGAAAACTCGCAATAGTACCTGCAATATTTAATATAAACGAACCAATCACATTCGGAACACCAATAGTAATGAATCCTTTTATGGCGCTTCCGTTTATAATTACTCCTATGTTATCAGGAATAATACTTTATTTTGCAATAGCAACAGGAATAGTTCCGCCATTTGGTGGGGTAATGGTTCCGTGGACAACTCCTCCGGTAATTTCAGGTCTTTTAGTTGGTGGTGTTAGAACAGCAATATTGCAATTCTTAGTATTAGTAATGTCATTCTTTATATATCTTCCATTCTTTAAGAAGTTAGATAATATAAACTATAAGAATGAGCAAGCTGCGCAAAGTGGAAATGGCGTGTCAGCATAAGTAAAATATTTAAACAAAATGTTGCACAACTGATTTTAAGTTGTGTAACATTTTTATTTTAACTAATAAACCCGCTTTATAAGTGAAACATGTAAGATATCATATAGTTTTTTTGCTATAATATTGGTATAATGCAATAAATAAGGAATATGAGGTGGGGAATTTGGATCCAATTAGTTTGATGAAATCTATGGCTTCAACATTTACGAAAGTTGAACTTGAAATTTATAATAGATTAATGTCTGATCCGACATTGATTATGAATAGCACGATAGTAGTACTTGCAGAAGATCTTAATGTATCTAATTCTGCTATAACAAGATTTTGCAAAAAGTTAGGATATAAAGGGTATGTTGAATTTAGATATGATTTTTCTTGTTATTTTAATAAAGAAGAAGAGGACAATGAAGACCATATTGTTAATAGAACAGTAACCACATATTTATCTGTCTTGAATATATTGGAAAAAATGATAAGTGAAGATGAGATTAGAAAATTAGTATCAAAAATGAAAAAAAGTAATAATATTCGAGTAATAGGTATAGGTGAATCGGGATTAATTGCTAAGTATCTAAGATATCGTATCTTCAAATATAAAAGAAATATTGAGGCATTGGATAATAAGTTCGAAATAGATGAAAGTTGTAGTTTAGCAGAAGAAGGAGATATGCTAATTGCTATTACCAATAGTGGGAAAAGTAAGGAAATTAATAGACAAATAGTAGAAGCATATAATAATGGTATAACGACTGTAGTAATAACAACTAATGATATTGCGGTTTTAAGAAGCAAGTCCCATTTTTACTTTCAGATGCCTTCAGCTGGACAATTTTATAAACCAGGTGCATATGACAATCAGCCAATTATTATAATTTTTTTAGAGATGATAGTTAACTTATTTGCGTTTTTTAACGAAGAGTAGTAAAAAATAAGAAAGATCCAAATTCAATTATAGAACTTACCGTATATTTCATTTATAAAAATATATAGAATTTATTTTTTTATAATAAAAACCTCCTAGAAGTAATGTTATTTTACTATTTCTAGAAGGTTTAATTTATTACAAACTAAAAAGTTTTTTTATTTCCTCATATTTTTCGTGAGTAAGTAATGCATCTTTGTCTGTATTTTTAAGTTTGACAATATAGGTCCATCTTCCGTATGGATAGATTTTTGTAATCAATGATAAATTGATGATATAGGATTTGTGGCTTCTAAAGAATTGAGTATGGTCTAGTTTTTCTTCTATATCGGATAAAGAAATGGAAGTTGTGAAGCTATCTGTTTTTGTATATATAACAGTGGAACTTTCTTCTCTTTGAACTAAAACAATTTCCTTCGTATCTACAAAGCTTATGCCTTCTTTATTTTTTATCATAAGCTTATCCAATCCTTTTTCGTGCTTTATTATTTTATCTATACCATCTCCATAGCTGGGTTTATTTAAATTTTTAATTCTGTCTAAGGTTTGCATTACTCTTTCTACTTTGAACGGTTTTATCAAATAATCAAAAGCGTACAACTGGAACGCTTCAGACATATATTCTGCATGGGCTGTTGCAAAGATAATTATAGTTTTAGGGTCTATATCTGTTAATACTCTAGCACAATCTATACCATTGCACTTAGGCATTTCAATATCAAAGAACACCACATTAGGGCGGTGCTCTTTAAATATGTCTATAGCTTCTTCACCATTATCTGTTTCTCCGACAACTTCAAAGCCACCAGATTTATCTAGTATTTTTTTTATTATGGTCCTTATTCCTATCTCATCGTCAACTATAAGCACTTTTATATTCATAGAATAATTCTCCTAATTTAAAATCTTCTTTTTCTAGTTTTACTTTTTGGCTTTCCAACTATCTCTGAAAGTATAATAGCTTGTTGAAGTCTAACTGGTGTTATTTCCTGGGTAATAGAATCTATAATTCCCTGTGGATTTGAAGAAGCTGCTTCTTTTTTATTATAATAGCTATTTTTTGTATTATTATAAGAATCCATGTTTTCACTAGCTATATCGTCAATGGAATCACCTTCGTCATATTCTTCATCGTCATTCTCTAACTCTGTATCAGAAGTGTTGTTTATACCATCATTCATTTCGGTTGCATTTGGATATTTGAAAACAAAATTTCTTGAATTATTGTTTAATATGGACGTAGGATTGAATATAGCATTTGCAAGAATTTTTAATAGATTAGTGGTATCATCATATTTCATAGTTTTCACTCTCCCAGGAGTCTATTTTTTATCTCTCTGCTCTTTGCTATCACTAGAAAGAGATTGGCTTTTATTTCCTGCGCTAGAAATTGAACTTCTCATACTTGTATCTGCAATAACGTTTTGCATATCATAATAATCCATTATTCCAAGTTTTCCTTCTCTAAGTGCATAAGCCATTGCTCTTGGTACTTCGGCTTCTGATTCTACAACAGCAGCTCTCATTTCTTGCTCTTTGGCTACAGCCATTGCTCTTCTTTCTTCAGCTTTAGCTTGAGCTATATTTTTATCAGCTTCTGCCTGCAAAGTTTGAAGTTGGGCTCCTATATTTCTTCCTACATCTACATCAGCGATATCAATAGATAGAATTTCGAAGGCTGTACCAGCATCTAATCCTTTATCTAAAACAGTTTTGGAAATAGCATCAGGATTTTCTAGTACTGTTTTATGGCTATGAGAAGAACCAACTGTAGTTACTATACCTTCACCAACTCTGGCTAGTATAGTTGCTTCACCAGCACCACCAACTAACCTTTCAAGGTTAGCTCTAACTGTAACTCTAGCTTTAACTAAAAGTTCTATACCATCTTTTGCAACTGCTGAAACATTTGGAGTTTCAATAACCCTTGGGTTAACGCTCATCTTAACTGCTTCTAATACGTCTCTACCAGCTAAATCAATGGCAGCTGCTTTTTCAAACTGTAAGTCTATATCAGCTCTATGAGCTGCAATTAATGCATTAACTACATTATCTACATTACCACCAGCTAAATAATGGGCTTCTAGTTGATTGACATTAAGTCCCATACCAGCTTTTGTTGATTTAATGAGTGGAATTACGATTTTAGAAGGTACAACTCTTCTAAGTCTCATACCAATCAAGTTGAATATGCTTACTTGAACGTTTGCTGCTAAAGAAGACACCCATAATCCTATTGGTATAAATCTAATAAACACAGCAATTAAAAATACAACTGCTATTACTACTATAAGTAAATTAGTAATCATTAATTATCTCTCCTTTAAATATAAATTTATATTTTAGATTTCTTTACTAGTAATTTTACGCCACTAACTTTAAATATTTCTATATTAGTGCCTTTACGAATGTATTCTCCTTCAGAAATTACATCAAATTTAACTCCGTCTATATCGACAGAACCAGTTGGTCTTAAATCGGTAACAGCAACTCCAGTCTTTCCTAACAAATAATCTAAATCTGAGGAACTGATATATCCGTGTTCTTTCTTTTGTTCATCAGGAAGAATTAATGGTTTAAAGAGTTTTCCTTTTGTGAAAAAGGTTAGAACAACACCTAACATTATTCCAAGAATTGCTAAAATTCCTAATGCCATAACTAAGGCTTGTGCAAAATTCTCTGCAGTTAATACCACTGCAAGTATTAAACATATAGCTCCGGCGATTCCTGGCAACCCAAAGCCTGGAATATGCATCTCTAAAAGCACTAATCCGAACCCTACTATTAGAAGTAAAACTGTAAGAACTGTTATATCCGGTAAAAATGCACTCATACTTTTTGTACCTCCCTCCTTGGTATATTAATATAATAAGCCACATATTGAAGTTTAGTAACATAAAACTTCTAAGTTATACATTTTTTAAGTTCAAATGTCATTTATAAGAGTGCTGGCATTTTTGAATATTAATTTATCAGATTTTATTATTCTTTTTTGGGTAGAATAACTTCAAAAGATGTTCGTTTATCATTTGATGTAACTTCAATCGTACCAGAAAAACATTCAACAATTTCTTTAACTATAGCGAGGCCCATACCATCACCTTTTTCATTTTTTGTTGAGAATCCTTCTTTAAATATGTTGCCTATAATTTCAGGAGGTATGCAATCTCCATTATTGGATATATTGAGTCGTATATTTCTTAGATCTTCTGATAATTCAACAAGCATATATCTATTGCTTGGTTTGTGCTTTAAAGCAAATATAGCATTATCTATAATATTGCCAATAATTCTGCAAAAATCCCATGGTTCCATATTAAGATTATTTAAGTTGCTTTTTATTTCAAGCTCCATATCTATATTGTTTTTTTCGGCCACTTGTAATTTTGCCTGAAACAATGCGTTAACTGCTGGCTTTGAAGTCTTTAAAGCTTTGCTAATTCTCACTATATCTTTATAGACAGGTTCTATATAGTTTCTTGCTTCCTGAAATTCTTCAAGTTCCATTAATGAGTAAATCACCTGAATGTGATTCAAGTAGTCGTGACGTTGAGATCTTAATGTTTTATTGAAGTCCTCAAGGTATCTTATAGTATCTATTAAATTATTACTGCCTTTCTTAAATAAAAAATTATAAAATATTATTCCTGTAATAATACTATTAATACCTATGCTTATAGCTACGACATAAATGATAAAATTTCCTTCAATCATATGTGGATTTTGACTTTTGTAGTAAATAAATAGAGTTATAAAGATTATTTGTATTAAGTTTAAAAATATAGATGCTAGTACAATCTTAGAGATGTTGTAGGGTTGCTTTTTTATTATCATACTTTACCTCCTTGCAAATAAATGACAAATATATTTTATCATGTTTCTCTTAATATTAACCTTTAATCACCTTAATTTATTCTTAATCAGTGATAGCAAAAACAAAAGCTGTTTATATGACGAGATAAAAGGTTACAAAAAGATTTGGGATAGTATATATACTACAGTTGAATTTTTACATTTTAGTCTTAACGTAGCTCACATAACTTAAATTTTAAATGTGAATTTATTGTTGCAGTATATATGTGGAATATATTAATTTTATTTACCAAATATAATCAATAAGTATGTCTGATTTTATTGAATGTATAAGGAAAGAGTGGGTTAGTTTTTTATGCAAATAGTGAAAAAAGGAGTTTGTATACTTAAAACAAAGAGGAATAAATTGTAAAGTTTAGCATGTATAGCACAAAGATTTATAGTATAATATAAGATAATAATGAAGGATAATTAATTATATGGTCTTATAAAATTATACTGATAAATATTTAGGTTATTAACAATAAAGCTAAATGAATTATATTTAATACGTTTTTGATGAATATGGGGAGGATTTATGAAAGATAAAGAAATGTTTATTGAGGAATACGGCGATTTTAAAATGCGAAAATTAACTGAAGATGATTTAGAACAGTTTAATGGGCTTTTACGTTATGCATTTCAAATAACAATGGAAGATCTTCTGCGTACTGGCTGGACAGAAGAGCAAATTATGCATGCTAAAATGCCGATTCTTAAAAATGCCTATGTTCTTGGATGGTTTTATCATGGGAAATTAGCATCAATGATTGTGGTATATTCCATGAAAGTAAATATCCATGATAATATTTGCAAAATGGGTGGGGTTACTGGAGTCGCTACCTATCCTGAATACACTGGAAAAGGGTTAATTCATTCTTTGATTAAGCGAGCTATTATTCATATGAATGAAGAAGGTCAAGTTATTTCTTGTTTATATCCATATTCAATCCCTCTTTATAGAAAGCATGGTTGGGAAATAATTTCTGATAAAATAACTTTTACAATCAAAGATTCACAGCTTCCTAAGAAAAGAGCAGTAGAAGGAATGATGGAACGTGTAGATTTAGAATGTGAAGATCTTTTAAATGTGCATGATTATTTTTCAATGCAGAGACATGGTGCAATGATTAGAGATGATCTTGCGTGGGATGAATATTGGCGTTGGGATAGTGATGATATTATTGCGGCTATTTACTACAGTAAGAATCATAAGCCACTTGGTTATTTAATCTATTATATTAGAAATGATATATTTTATATTAAAGAAATGGTTTATTTAAATACTGAAGCACATCATGGAATTTGGAATTATATAAGTGCCCATTATTCTATGGTTAATGAAGTGAAGGGAAATAATTTTTCGGGAGAACCAATGGCTTTTTTATTTGAAGATAGCGAAATAGTTGAAACTATTAAACCATACTTTATGGCAAGGATTATAAATGTAAAAGAATTTATAATAAAATACCCATTCTTAGTAAAATCACAAAAACTTAATATAAGCTTCAAAATAAATGATCCTATTGCTCAATGGAATAATGGCATTTTTAATATCTATTGGGATGATGAAGAAACAGTTTGTGAGAAGAGTGATGATATGTATGCTGCTAATTTAGTGGAAATGGATATTCAGACATTAACAACTATGCTTATGGGATATAAGCGTCCTACATTCTTATATGAGTGCGGAAGAATAAAAACAGAATACTATATGCTCAAAATTTTAGAACAGTTAATACCAGTAGAGAAGCCTTATTTTTCAGATTATTTCTAAATTTAAAGATATAGAAATATATAGGTGGTTATATATCAGTTCCTTACAGTGGACTTTTAAATTGCGTAATAAAATCTCAAACGCCAAAGTCATTTGTGATTTTGTTCTAATTGATCAAGGAAGTATAAATTATAGGAATAAATAATAGTCTTGAAATATGATTTGTTTCAAGACTATTTCTGCATTAATTATAAATTCAGAAAATAATTTAACAATATAATTGTATTAATAATATAAAATTAGTGAAAAGATTACTATTTTATGTTGTATTAAAGTATCTTGCAATTCTAAAAAAGGTTAAATGTATTTAAATAATAAAATGACAGAGCATAATTAGAATAAGAATTCTTTTTGTTAAATACTTATACAGCTTTTGAATTACTTGAACTATCATCTTTTACTTTTACTGTTTGGCCAATTAAAAATATACATATCCCTATTAAGATAATTAGGGATCCGATAATTTGATTATAAGATATGGATTCTCCAAGTATTAAGAATGCTAATGTGCACGTTCCAACAGGCTCACCTAATATACTCATAGAAATAGTTGAAGCACTTAACCACTTAATTAGCCAGTTTAAAACTGTTTGACCAAGTATTGTTGAAATTAATGCTAAGCAGAAGAACCATAACCAATCAGAGTTTGCATAGCCTATTAGAGGATATTTTAATAGGACAGAATATGCTAATAAAAATATACTACTACTTAAATAACAAATAAAAACATAAGCAACTAAAGATAAATTTTTTCTTACACTTTGTCCAATAAGGAAATATGCTGTAATAACTCCAGCTGCTAGTAAAGCAAGTATATCTCCTATCAAGGCTATCCCACCAATTTTAAAATCGCCAAATCCTATTATACAGCTTCCGAATATAGATAAAAAACCACCGAATAGTGATAGTTTCTTTAATCTCTCACCAAAGAAAAAATAGCTTCCTATAAAAGCGAAAAGTGGCTGCATAGTTACAAGAACTGTTGAACTTGCAACTGAAGTAAAACGCAGGGATTCAAACCAAAGTATATAATGTATTGCTAGAAAAATTCCTGATGAAAACACTGCTGCTAATTGTTTGAGTTTCAATTTTTTTATTTCTAGTATGTATTTTTTGTTAAATAGTATTACAGGTAATATCATCAATGTTGAAAAAACTAATCTATATGTAGCTATTATTGGAGCTGGAGCTGTTGAGAGTTTTACAAATATAGCAGATGTAGAAATGGCTAAAACTCCAAAAAATAAAAAAAGGTAATGTATAATTTTATGTGAATTCTTCAAAAAGATTACGTCCTTTCTAAATAAAAATAATTTCATAATATTTCTTTATAAATATAATCATATGATTTAAGACTTTTTTAAGATGTATAAAGTCAGTAACTCGTTTATCATGTATATCCATCTTTTACTTTATGTATTCTTCTGTATCAAACTTTTGAATTGTTTTTGTAGTAGAAGTCTTATCAATGAAATAGTTAAACTTGCAACTATCATATAATATGTTTGTTGAAAGTTCAACTATTATTAGGTTCATTATTTATAGTCTAAAAGTATTTATGATATAGATCATTTATAATTATTGATTACGTTTCTGGTTGTTTTAAATTCTAAAGAATAAATATTCTTCACAATATTCATTCTTTAGAATATTACCATATTAGAATATATATTCTTCAGAATATGCTTATAAAATGCGGGCTGAAAGGATTCTAGCATGAAAATAGCATTGATTTTAATTTATAATTTACTTGCTTTTATTTTAAGAATACAAATACATAAAATTGTTTATATTGATAATCTCCTAGGCTATAATAAAGCTATTACTACATTAAGTATTATTATATAGATAGGATATGCATTTTAAAAAACCTTCTAGAGATAATGGAATCAAAATAGTAGTTCCAGAAGAAATAATTCGCAATTTTATAAATGATAAAATAACTAATGAGTTAGAATATAGGATTATTAAATTAAAAGCATAGTTTGCTTTATAAATGGAAGACAAGAGGATGACACTGTAGTTCTTATGGTTTAAATGCAATTCAGATTATAATATTCTTAGTCAAAAAGGAAGAGTTTAAAATAACATGGATTTATAATCAAAATGTTACAAATAGCTATAAATAATATTATCAGTGGGATTAGAAGATTAATTTCTGGAAAAACAGAATTTGGTACAGAAGCGGGAATTGCATAAAAAGCTGTACTACAATGTATTTAAACCAAGTAATACAGCAATCCACCAAAACAAATGGTGCCACTGGCCAGATTCATAAGGAGCTTGTTCACTAATAAGTAGTAATGCTTGAAAAGCCTGTAGTTACGCCGCTTTGTATATGTACAAGTAGTTCTGGTTTTTAGTAGTTTTTTGTGCCGTAGTGGGAAAAATAGTGGGAAAATTATAGCCGGCAGTTGAGTGATATTAATGCTTGAAAGAAATTTGAAAAATAAAATTAGATTTATTATAAAATAATAAGATATTGAATCAAGAAGCAATATTATATTAGTGGTCAAGATGAAGACATAAATGAAACAATTAAATTTTATCAGAAAATGATAAATCAAAGATGAATTCTCTAGAAAAATATAATAGTGAGAATGTATAGAATAATAGAAGTAATTATAGAGCAACCTTGTAAGTTCAATAGATAAAAGTGTTTATATTGATAATTGGTTAGGATATAATATAATAAAAGTATTATTTATCGGAGGAAGTTCTATGGAAAAGATGAATGAAAAAAATAATTTATATGATCAATTTTTAAAATATTCATATGTAGATTTAAAGGAATTGTTTAAAAAAGCTAAAACAAAAGAAGAACAAGATTTTTATATTGCTTTATCTGAGATAGTACTGCAAAAGGAACAAGAAAGAGTAATAGGTAAAAATTAATGGCTACTTATACTATATTTGCAGGAGTAAATGGAGCAGGAAAAACATCAATATATGAATCTATTTATTATGAAAGAAATAAGAATGAAAAAAGAATAAATACAGATGAGATGGTAGCAAGAGTAGGTTCATGGAAAGATAATAATCTTCAAATCAAATGTGCAAGGGAAGCGGTAAAGCTTATAAACTACTATATAAAAAATGAGATATCATTTAATCAAGAAACTACTCTTTCAGGCAAAAGTATTATTAAAAATATAGAAAAAGCAAGGCAAAGAGGTTTCTATGTAGTTATAAATTATATTGGAGTTGATAATCCTAATATTGCTAAAGAAAGAGTTAGAATTAGGGTATTAAAAGGTGGACATGGAATTCCAGATGAAGCTATAGAGAGAAGATATTATGAGTCATTAGAAAATTTGAAAGAAGTATTGAATGTATGCAATGAAGTAAATATATATGATAATACAAACAGATTTAAGGATGTAGCTTATATATGTGGTGGGAAAATTAAATGGAGAAGAAATATTATACCTGAATGGAGTAGAGATATTTTAATAAAATAGATGATTAAAATAAAGTTAATGTAAATTGAATGATAATGATAAATTTAACACTAAAAATGTTTCAAAAGAAGCTTAGTTTTTTGTACTAGGCTTTTTTTATTATAATCAAAAATGAAAGAAAACAGTTAATATTAAAGTATAGATTGTTGAAATAAATGGTAATTTGTAATATAATAAAAGTGCCCTATAAAGTAATGTTTTGCTGTTATAGGGGGATTTGGTATTCTTTGTCAAGATGTAATTTGAATAAGAATAAGATAATAAGTGAGAACAGTATAAGAACTAACTTGTGCATTTCACTACCTCCGATTAATATGCCTGTAGAGCTATTAATAATATAATCATATACCAATAAGTATCGTGGAGGGATGGTAGAGATTAATACATATATGGAGAAATCTAATATACGTATTGATAAGTTTCTAAAATGCTTATTAGCTTTTGATATCTACCGGTCGTATGGCTAATAAGCTCTTTTGGAGGTAAAAGGATGAATGGAAATGTTGTTTTTAAAAACAAGTATTATACTCATTTGGATATTAAAAAAGATTATGTTAAATATGAAAATATGATTAAAAATACTAACTGGATACAAAAACATGGATTTTATCCGTTTATACATTATGAAATTATATTTAACAAATATGTTTATGATAAAGATACTGGAATAAAGGAAAAACGAGAAAAGAAACGAGATATTTTTTATTCATCACATATTGATAGATTTATTTACCAATATTATGGACAAATACTTAACGAATGCTATGACAAAATTTCTATTAATAGAGGTATTAATAAAGTAGCCACTGCATATAGAAATAATCTTAAGGGCAGATGCAATATACATTTTTCAAAGGAAGCGTTAGAATTTATATGTAAATGCAAGAGTGCATTTATATTTGTTGGCGATTTTTCGGGTTTTTTTGATAATTTAGATCATGACTATCTTAAGGAAAAATTGATGCAAGTATTGGATGTTGAAAGATTACCAATAGAGCATTTTTGTATTTATAAAAATATAACAAAATATACATATATAGAACGTGATGATATTGAAAAAGACAAAAATAAGAAGATAAAAGAAATGCTAAAAGAACCTAAATATTTTACAACTGAAGAATTTAGAAAATTTAAAAAAATGTATCTAAAAAAGAATAAAAATAATTATGGAATACCGCAAGGATCTGCTATAAGTTCAATTTATTCTAATGTTTATATGCTAGATTTTGATAAGCAAGTTAATAATTATGTAACAAGTAAAAGAGGCTTGTATAGAAGATATTGTGATGATTTAATTATAGTTATTCCAATTCAAGATTCAGAGATTATAAGTAAAAAATACGATGAATACATTAATGAGATAAATAGAATTGCTAAAAGTATACCAAGATTAGATTTAAATCCAAGTAAAACAGAGCAATTTATATATGATAGCAAGGGAAATGATAAGCTTATTAATCTAAATACTAATAAAAATATATTAAATTATCTAGGGTTTAGCTTTGATGGACAAGTGGTAAAAATAAGAGAGAAAAGCTTATTTAAATATTATTGTAGAGCTTATAAAAAAGCAAGAACTGTTAAGAAATATAACGGCAGCAAATACGAATTTACTTTAAAAAGAAAATTATATAAACTTTATACTCATTTAGGTGATTATAAGTATAGTAAAGAATATGGAAATTTTATTACATATGCAAGACGATCGGAAGAAATATTTAACGAAAGTAATATTTTAAAAAATAAAATTCACAATCAAGTAAAAAAACATTGGGTTAAAATAAATAACAAGATGAAAGAATAGATAGGATGTAATTTTAAGATTAATATAAAACTCTATTAAATTTAAATAAGCTAGGCTACCAGCCTAGCTTTAGTCAAACATATAATTAATTTTCTCATATTCCTTCTTATTCTTATCTTTATTAATTTCAGCGTAAACAAGCATAGTCATTTTAATATCAGTATGACCAACCCAATCCATAACAGTACGTGGATTTATATCTTTGCTTAGGCAGTTGGTTATAAAGATATGTCTTAAACTATGGTAATGTATATCTGTTTTAATTCCAGCTTTTTTTTATGCAATTTTTAAATGTCTATTTGGTTTCTTATTGTCTATATAATCACCATTTTCTTTGCAGAAGATTAGGTTATTATTTAAATACAATTCACCAAATTTAAGTTTATTCTCCATATTCTTTTTTATGATAGCTTTTATTATAGGTTTGAGCATATCTGGAAGAGGGACTTCTCTTATACTAGTTCTGGTTTTAGGAATAGTAACTCTATTTTCATATATCTTTTTACCATCCTTATCTCTTTCGCCAGTCCAGGCATATTTAACTGATTTTAATATTCATATGATTGAAGTCTATATCTTTAACTTGCAGTGCCATAGCTTCACCTAAACGTAATCCACACATTAAACCCATTAGGATTATTCCTTCTAGATCATCACCTTCAAGAGCGGATATAAAGCGTTTTTGATCATCTTCTGAAATATAGTTTTCTTTTTCATCAATAACGCTATGATTTTTAGGATATACTAATCCTTCTACAGGATTATATTTGACTTTGTTAATTGATTTAGCATATCTAAAACAATTACCTATGCAGCTATTCATTGTTTTAACTTGTGATACTGTATGCTTTTTTAATAATGCTGTAGTTATTTTTTGTAATGATAAAGTATCGATATCAGTTAATTTAGTTTCGTTAAGGCCTTTATTAGGTTTTATATAATTTCTATAAATACCTTCCCATTTCTCAAAAGTAGAATCTTTTAAAGAAGGTCTTTTTATATTCCACAACCAGTCATAATAAAAATCACCTAAAGTTGAGTTATCACTTCTATTAGCAAAGTTATCTTCATATTCCTTTAACTTAGCTTTAGCTTCTTTTTAGGTTTTTCCATAAATATCTTTTCTTTTTTGTTTGCCTGTTAATGGATCATATCCGGTAGTGACTATAATACGCCAATATTTCTGGCCATTTTTAGTTACCCATCCTGCAGAACCCTCTCCGTTTGACCTTTTTGCCATAATTTTTCACCTACTTGAATATATAATTATAATAAAATTAGGACAATATATTTTGAAATTAAAATCCTATAATGTTATTTTGTGTTTGTTGTTACAAATCTATTCTTTTCATATCTTTTTGAATAACCAGGATCTATTTTTTCGAATTCATTAAGGGAATCTCTTTCATATGCTTTCAAAGTTACAAGTCTATAAAATAAAACTGATAGCTCTTCCATATCTTCTTCACTAATATGATCTGATTCACTAAAAGGGCATAGGGATAAAATAAATTTAAAATATTCATGAGGACTCATTATAGATGTTCTTCTATTAAACAAATCAAAAAAATATTTCTTATCTAGCTCATCCATTTCATGTTCAAAAAGAACACGCTTTTCTTCAGCAGCCAAAATATTATTTTTAATATCGTTGTCTATAGCATTTAAAATTCCTAATTTATTTGAATAATAAGCATTAGTACTATCTTCTAATAAATCAGAAACATATAAATTTAAATTATTTGCTATTATTTCTAAAGTTGATATGGTTGGAGTTCGTTTATTATTTTCATAATTATAAATAGCATTTCTTGATAATTCGCATTTATGTGCTAACTCTTCTTGAGATAAATTGAGTTTAGTTCTATGTAATTTGATTTTTTCTCCTAAGGTCATAATCATCACTCCTTAGAAATATTTTACAAACATTTCATACAAATGTAAACATAAATATATAATTTTATTCAAAATTATGTTGACTTCATACAAACGGATACATATAATGATTACATGGGAATTTCATACAAATGTGTGAAGGAGTGGAATGATGAATATAGATGTAAACAAAATAAGAATTGCTCAGGCAAATGAATGTTTATCAGTTAATGAACTGGTTGAAAAAACTGGACTTGGAAGGACAACAGTTTCAAAAATTATTAATGGATGCACGACACCATCCATTAAAAGTATTGGACTAATAGCCAAAGCATTAAACGTTGATGTAAAGGAACTATTTTTAAACGAAGAATAGCTTCATAGAGATACTATAGTTTATTAGATTCACTTAAGTAAAAATTAGATTGTCGTGATTAATATATTTAATTTTTGGTGTATTTAAAATAACAGAATTATAATCACACAGCTTAAAGGGGAGAGAATTAATAAAGTCATTAGCTGGAGGGGTATAAATGGATATTGAAGAGTATAGAGAAAAGATAAAAAAGAAAACAATAAATACTAAAGAATTAGCACAAATACTAGATGTTTCAGAGGCAAAAGCAAGAAGGATAAAACATATAGAAGGGGCTCCGGTAATCAAAATAGGCAGAGATATTAGAATAATACTTTCAAAATTAGATGAATTTTTAGAGGACCATATTGGAGAGGTTTTATAGAAAGAAGGGATTTTTAATGATTAGAAAATTTGAAGGATTAACAGCTAATGATTTAATAGAAATATTAAAGAATTATCAAAGGGATACAAAAGTATGCATCCAAATGCTAGGAGAAAATTTTCCGGTTAAGCAACTTGAAGAGTGTATTTATTATGACTTTGAAAAGGGGAAAAGAGGAAAGGCACATAAGGGAATTCTAATAAAATGAGGTATTACTAAATGAGGGGAGAAGAGTGAATTTTAAAATCTTAAAATGTTACGTATATGTTTGTAATTCAATTGGAATAAATCCATCCTGGGATGGACTTGAAAGATTTAGAAAATTTTATTTATGGGAGCGTGAAAAATAATGGCAGATATTAAATGGATTAAATTAGCTACTTGTATGCCTGATGATGAAAAAATGAAATTAATAGATGCAATGAAAGAAAGGGATACAATTCATTATGTGTGGATAAGAATACTTTTACTAGGTGGAAAGCTTAATGCTAATGGTGAAATATTTTTATCAGAGGGAAAGCCACTTACTAGCAAAATGCTAGCCATATTATTTTCACGACCAATAGATGCCATTAAACTTGCATTAAGAGTCCTATCTAAATTTGGAATGATTGAAATAGCTCCTGATAAAGTAATCAGAATTGTAAACTGGGACAAGTATCAAAATATAGAAGGAATGGAAAAAGTTCGTGAGCAAAATAGAAAAAGAGCTGAGACTCATAGAGAAAAGAAAAAATGGGAGAAGAAGGCTGGTAAAAGTGATGCTCAAGAAAGTTATGAAAGCGGAGTTTTAGAAGAAAGCATAACTTTGGATGAAAATGAGGAACTAGAAGAAACTAATGATTTAGAACAAAAGAAAAATTCATCAGAGGAGAATTATGCTCCAGAAGAAAATACACCATTAGCGAATTTAGAAACTAGTGAAGAAGCTTCTACAAATACTGATATTAATAATAAAACTAATATTGCCACTAACGAAGCAGCTAGTTATATCAATGCAGAAAGTGCTAATAATAATGAACATATAAGTAATAACATTGTAGAAACTGATAATAATAATTGTACTGTTACTAAAAATACTAGTAACGTTACTCAAAACAAAAGTAACGTTACAGTAACGCAACAGAATAAGATAGAGAATAAGAAAAAGAATAAGAAGGAGAAAAAAGAGATAGATAAAGATAGGAATACAGAAAGTAAAAAGAATACTTATGACATGAATAATAAAAACTTAGATTGTGATGAAGCAGTAAGTCAACATAATCTATTTGATGATAATAATACTAAAAATGGATCGGTAGAAGAGGTGGATATAAATTCTAAGGCAATGGAGCTTATGCAGTATCATGAAAAAATAACAGGAAAGCCAGGAGGATGCGACTATGTTGCACTTAGATCAGCTATTGATATTCATGGAGAAAAGTTGGTTAAGATGGCTATGGATGTTGGCTTTGAGAAAAATTGTCCTGACATAAAGTATGCAATTGGGGTATTAAAAAACTGGAGGAGAGATGGGTATCCAGATGATCATATGGAGGTGAAGAAAAATGGGGTTAGAAGCACTGGAAAGAGTAACACATCAGATAAAAATGAATTTGCAGGATTCAAGCCAAAGGAACCGCGAAAGCTTACAGAAGCTGAACGAAAGAGGATTGAAGCAAAACTCATATAGGTGTGACAAATGCTCAGACACAGGATGGATACTTATTAAGCAGGAGCATATGCAACCTCTTGCTGTAGCCTGTGAATGCAGGAAAATAGAAAAGCTAAAAAGTGAGTGGAAGTATTCAGGAATCAATGTTGAACAAAGTAAACTTACTTTTTCTAGTTTTGAAGTTTGGAATGAAGCGTCAAGTAGAATTAAGGATGCTGCTGCAGCTTATTGTACTGAGTTTGATGAAATTAGAAACAATAGGCGCAATAGCATTTTATTATGCGGTCAGGTTGGCAGCGGTAAAACGCACTGCAGTATTGCTGTTGCATTAAACTTTTTAAAACAAAGGATTAAAGTAGTGTACATGCCTTATCGTGATGTGATCACAAAGATAAAACAAAATATGATTGATGAAGAATATTATACTAGGACCATTTCAAAGTATCAATTATGTGAGGTATTACTTATTGATGATCTCTTCAAGGGAAAAATCAATGAAACAGATGTAAACATAATGTTTGAAATCATTAATTACAGGTATCTTAATTTCCTGCCTATTATAGTCAGCAGTGAATTTTCTATTGATAGATTATTAGCATTTGATGAAGGGGTAGCTTCAAGAATATATGAAAGTGTGACTTGTTGCTATTTGAAAAGAATAGCCTAGTTTAGCTAATAAAATTTAGTGAATTAGAACTGTTATTGCGATAGGTGGAATGATAGGGCAACGCCTTGAAACGCCTACATTAATACTCCGAATAGCGTTTAATAAAGTAAATTATTAAGGGTTATAAGCTCGGTGAAGTCGGCTGAGAGTACACCCTAACAAGTAATGTTGAGGAATAGCGAACTAGAGGTAGTCGAGTGTATGATAGGTCGGGTGTCTATAAAATATCTATGGTTAGGATGTCCCAAAGGGACTGGCGAAATCGGGAATGTACGGGTCTAAAATATTAGTGTTCAGAAATGGGCATGACACAGATGTGTCGTAAATGTGGATTAGTAAAATTTTTCGTTATGAAAGTCCATATAGTGTTAAAGGCACTATCAAATTTACAGGCTTAAACTGATGACCTACGGATATCTGTAAAGATAGTAATAACGGAACAAGGAAAGCTTAGAATATGGAGGTTTTACTGCCAATGAAGTATTGATAAGGAAAACAGTAAAGTATAACTTATCTTAATCTAAGCGAGAGTGGTGGCATGAAGCAAGGAACATTTTTGTAATGGAAACGGAGCGATAGCCACTAGACAATTGTTATTTGATAATTAAATACTGAATGATTTCAAGGTTCGAGTAAGACTAAGAGATATGAAGCTGAATTTGTATTTATACAAAGGAGGAAGCAATAGACTTGGGGGAAAGCTTTAAATTAGAGAAAAGACAATCACTAAGAAATAATGAATATTACACAATGCAAAGTATATTTGATAAATTATACGGAAAATCAACTGAAGGATTTATTTAATAATCTAATGCAATATGTAACTTCAAGGAATAACATTTTATTAGCATACAGAAATATTAAGAATAATAAAGGTTCTACAACTTGTGGAACTGATAAACTTGATATAAGTTTTTTCAAAGATATGACAACAGAGAAATTTGTTAAGCGTATTCAAAATAAATTAGCTAACTATACTCCGGAAAGTGTAAGAAGAGTTGAAATTCCTAAGCCAAATGGTAAAACTAGACCGCTAGGAATTCCTTGTATTGAAGATAGAATAATTCAACAATGTATTAAACAAATTTTAGAACCAATATGTGAAGCTAAATTTTATAAACATAGTTACGGTTTCAGACCGAATAGGTCAACTGAACATGCCATTGCGAGAAGCATGCATTTGATGAATAATGCTCATCTACATTATGTAGTGGACATAGATATCAAAGGTTTCTTTGATAATGTTAGTCACAGCAAACTTAAAAAACAAATATGGAATTTAGGCATTCAAGATAAAAACTTGATTAGTATAATTGGGAAGATATTAAAATCAGAAATACAAGGCATTGGAATACCTAATAAGGGAACTCCTCAAGGAGGGATAATTAGTCCTTTATTATCCAATATTGCTCTTAATGAATTGGATTGGTGGATAAGTTCCCAATGGGAAACATTTAAAACAAATTATAAATATAGTGCTAAATCACACAAATATAGAGCAATTAAAAAAGGTGATTTAAAAGAAATATGGTTAGTAAGATATGCGGATGATTTTAAAATATTCTGTAGAGATTATAAAACTGCATTTAAAATATTTAGAGCAACAAAGATGTGGCTAAAAGAAAGATTAGACCTAGATATAAGTACAGAAAAATCAAAAGTAACCAATCTTAGAAAAAATTACACTGAATATTTAGGTTTCAAATTAATGGTTAAACCCAAACATAATAAATATGTATGCCAAAGCAGAATGTGTAATAAAGCTAAAAAGATTACTATAAACAAGCTTAAAAATCAAATAAAAGAAATTCAAAAGCATGGGAATAGTAAGGAAGTATTAAAGTTAAATTCAATGATATTAGGGATGCATAATTATTATAAGTGTGCAACAAAGATAACATATGATTTCAGAGAAATAAATTTCTTAGTTACAAAAACCTTAGAAATACGCTTAAAGCCATGGATATCAAATAAACCGCAATTTACCGAAACATATAAACGCTTATATGGAAATTACAAAGGTAAGATAAGAACAATTAATGGTATTACCATGTTTCCTATTTATGGTTGCAAAACAAGCAATGCAATGCATTTACATCGAGATATATGTAATTATACAAAACCTGGCAGAAATAAAATCCATCAAAATCTTAGGGGGTACAAACATCTAATTGATTACCTACTAAGAACAGCAAATGATGATAATACTGCTGAACTTAATGATAATAGAATATCTTTAATTGCTGGGCAACAAGGTAAATGTTATGTAACAGGATTGGATTTAGAAATAGGCAATATGGAATGTCACCACAAAAAACAGAAATGTGATGGTGGTACTGATGAATATAAAAATTTAGTTTGGATATGTGGCGAAGCCCATAAGATTGTACATTGTACTAAATTAGATACCATTAAAAATTATCTAGGTTTGTTGACCCTTGATAAACAAGGGATGAATCGTGTTAATTCTTTAAGAAAGTTAGTAGGAAATTCAGTTATTTAATTAAATATAATAAATTGTTGGAACGCCGTATGAGCTCGAAAGACTCACGTACGGTGTGAAGCAGGGGAAAAGATGGAGACTACATCAAAATCTTACCTATTGCTATTGTCAAAAGATTATGTGGTAGAAATTGAGAAGGATATTAGGAATAATTATAGACTTAAGTAAGAGCGCAAAAAGTGAGAGTCCAAATTTTATATTTGGTTACTCGAACTTTCTCTGTGAGCTTTCATATTTGGCTGCTCGCACTTACTCCTATGAACGAATGTGAGTAGGAGTTTCCTTGATTGTGCCTAAGCTAGGTTATGAAAATATGATTTTAGAAAAGAAAATAGAGATATTAGAAGAAAAGATAAGAGTAATTCAATGCAAGAAATAATTTATATGAGGAGAATGTAAAAATGAAATCATCAGGAATAGTAAGAAATCTTGATAATTTGGGAAGGGTTGTAATACCAAAGGAAATAAGAAAAGTGTTAGGTATTAATGAAGGAGATCCAATCGAAATAGCTAAGGTTAACAATGATATAGTTTTAAGGAAATATAGTAAAGGATGCATCTTTTGTGGAAGTGATAAAGATATAAGTGAATTTAATAATGTGCTTGTTTGTAGTGGCTGCAGAAAGACTTTAGGACAGAATTAGAATGAACAGACCGAAAGATTTACCAAATCGTCTGGAATGTGCATATTGTAAAAGGAATTATAAACATGGTGGGGAATGCCAAGGAAAAAGTATTAACAGAAATGAAGATGGATGTCTTTATTTTAGTATGAATGAAAAAGGTTGTATAAGAAATTTAGATCAAAGTATACCTTTTAATCTATATAGTGATATTCCACCAGTTGGTATGTGGAGAGATGGATGGGCTATATATAATCAAGATACTCAGATCAGAATAAATAAGATATATGCTTTAGGCTGGAATGAAAGAAAAGGTTTGTTGTATGTTAAATGTAACTTTGATTATTTTATTAATGAGTTTAGTGAGAATTATAAAAAAGAAGCTAATAAGCCAAACCTAAAGGTCATTAAATAAGTTAATATGAAATGAATATTTTATATTATAGAAGTATTAAAAAGATAAAATTCTGAGAAAAGGAGATAAACAAATGGATAGTTTACGAATTTTTAAAGATGAACGCTTTGGAGAAATAAGATGGTTAAAAATTAATAATAAAGATTATGCTGTTGGAATTGATATAGCAAAAGCTTTAGGGTATAAAAATCCAAGAGCTGCACTTTTAAGACATTGTAGGGGTGTCGTGAAACACGACATAGGGGTAGTAACAGGAAAAAGGAAAGATGGAACGGATGCTATCCAAAATGTAGAAATGAGTGTAATTCCGGAAGGGGATGTATACCGCCTAACTGCAAAATCCGAATTGCCAGGTGCAGAGAAATTTGAAGCATGGATCTTTGATGAGGTATTGCCTAGCATACGAAAAACAGGAATGTATGCTACAGATGAATTATTAGATAATCCCGATTTACTTATTGCTGCAGCGACTAAGTTAAAAGAAGAGAGAAAAGCAAGGCTGGAAGCCGAAAATAAGGTAAAGCTATTAGAGCCTAAAGGACAATTTTATGATGATGTCGCAGGCTCTAAAGATGCAATTGAAATGGGACATGTTGCAAAAGTTCTTGGCATTAAAAGAATGGGAAGAAATAGGCTGTTTTCTTTACTTAGAGATAAAAAAGTTTTGGATAAAAATAATATTCCATATCAACATTATGTTGACTTAGGGTACTTCAGAGTGTTGGAGCAAAAATATTCAGTGCCTAGTGGAGAGACTAAAATCAATATAAAAACAATGGTATTTCAAAAGGGTATAGATTTTATATTGAGAAAAATTAGAGAATAATAAGTTATATATCTTATGAGGATGGTATATGAAAAAATGGAGTTTTATCCTTGCAACAGGACAAAACTCCATTTTTATTAAAAGACTAAGCTACATCAAATTTAGTAACTTGTCTTTGAGTAACTTGAGCACCAGATTTCTTAACTAAATCACCAGAATTAGTTTTGAAAACATTCTTAGCAATCACAGTATCCATAAGTGCGTTAACCTCATCTTTTGTAAGAGTAGGTTTAACTCCAGAAACACTTAAAGTACTTTTTTCGCCAGCCACAGTTAAAAAAGTCATAGATAAAGAATATTCCATTTAATTCACCACCTTTCTGTTTAGATAAGAGTTAAGGAAAGGAAACTCCTACTCCTAGCGTCGTAGGAGTAAGCGATTCGCACAAAGGACAAGCTTTTGGCTCTCTGCTTAAGCATTTGCTAAACTAGAAGATTCATTGATAAAGTAATCTCTAGTGTTAGCTTCCATAACACCTTTAATTGCATCTGCAACAGCATATACATTATCAGGTGTAGCATCTGTTTTTATACCTGAGAAAGTTTTCTTGGTATAAATTGGGTCTCCTGCTTTGTCTAAAGCTTTTTGAACCTCGATACTAAGAGAAACTGAGTCGATAGTTTTAGTTACAGCCATAGTTTTAACCTCCTTCATTTTGTTTTCATAAAGGATATATGTCTAAATTTTTCGTATTACATAAATAGATGAAAATTATTTGTTTTTTTATGAACAAAAGAACAAAAACAGATTAAAGATATTGAAAGGATGAATATGAAAAGTGAATGTTACATCGAAGGACAAATTAGTATATTTGATTTGCCTGCTATAGAAGTTATAGAACCCAAGAAAATTATTATTAAAGAAGAAACTAAAGGAGTGGATAAGTTTTATGCAATCACTAGATTATATTCACAAAGTTGTAGCAGAATAGTTAAGATACTGAGTGGCGCATTGTTAGTTGAATTAGACGATAAAACTTTGTATTTTAATGCAAGTGGCATAAATGAGTTTTGTCTACCTAAAGATGTGGGAATTATGCCTGGAGAAGAAATACTTATTGTGAATAGTGATAAGAAAATAAATGAAACACAAAAACAAAAGTTAGAAGATCTTAAGCCTAAGAAATATATCAAAAGAAAAGGTGATGCTAATTTAATAATACCTGGAGAAAAAACTATAGTGATAAATCCAAAAGGATGGATATTGGAATATATACAGAAACCTAAATTCAAAGAAAACGAAATTTTTGAAACAGAAAATCATTCTATAAATAAAGTTATCGAAGAAAATATAAGAGAATCAGATATAGATTATAAAGTTGGAAATAAAGTTTACATTGAGTATCATGGAATCAAATCAATAGGAAAAATAGTTAGAATATATAATAATGGAGAAACCTTAAATGTAGTTTGGCATGGTAAAGGTAAACAAACTGCTTTTTATTATAAGAATGTTGAATTAGTAGAATAAAAGCTATAAGCAGGTTAGAAAATCTTTATATATGATTATAAAATTGCAAATAAGGCAAGTATTAAAATAAAAAGATTTTGGAGGCAGTTAGGGCTTATATGATAAATGATTTATATAATTTAACATTAGTCTTATTACGTGGATGTATAGTTACTGTGGTAGTCACAGCAGTATATATAGTGGGAATAATAAAGTACACAAAAAAGTATAGAGTTCCTGCTGTAGAAGTAGAGAATATAAAAATTAATAATATGACTAGCAAAGAAAATATTTAGGTGATTTAAAATGTAGCAGCATAAATAATTGTTGCTACATTTATTTTTTTGTATAAGTAGATAATTATTCCATACGTGAAAAAATTGGATTATAATGGATTATATAGTCTAACAAATATTGAGAAAATTTTATTCTGTTTATAATGGGAACTGTGCGCCTTGTTTCTGAGCAATCAGTATAGAAATATATAATAAAATGAGACTACTAGTGAAGATTTTTTTAGTAGAACTAATCATTTTTATTGAGCTTAACAAATGGGCTGGCAGAAACTTGATGTGTGGCTCTTTGGATTATGCTCATCCAATAAATTTACTGAGAGAAGAATTGAAGCACATAGATTAATTGGGTTTTATAAAGTGAGGTGGTATGCAGATGTTTGATAAAGATATTCAAAATGATGATTTGACGGCATTAAGAGAAGGGTTTAAGGAGTTTTTAAATACGAATCACAAGCAGTTATCTTATAAAGATATAATTTGCAGTGAAGCCTTTTATATTTTTAGGTATGATTTTGGAATAGAGCCAATGGAAGTGCTATCTAGTGAGGATGGAATCGAAAGATATAGAATAAAGCTGATGGAACACTTCTCAGATAAAGGAAGGAAAAACCCTAAGTCAGATTCTTATACATATTGCCGTAATATCAAATTATTAAAAGAATATGTTACTGGAGATACTGTAAGTTTAAGCACTGGAAAAGAGGAAAAGAAAGTAGATATAAGGATACCGAGAAAAAACAGAAATAGAGGAGATATTCCAAGTCCTAATGAGAATGAAGTAACAAGGTATCTTGAACTATGGGATACCCTTGAAAATTATAAATTTCAAGAAGAGGCATTAGATAAATTGTTCTTTGTAACATATCCTTCGAATACTTTAATGGAAGATGTGCTTGTAAAGGTATCTACACTAAATGATTTTTATAGCACAAATATTTTTGCAGCATATAAGGTGGCCAAACACATTATATCCTTAGATATTGATGAGCGATTAAATAATAGTGATATAACTCTTGTAAATGATATCTCAAAGATTGAAATGGATAATGGGAATATTAAAAACTTCTATTCATTTGCTTCAAAATATTGTAGTCACCATAAGCCTCTTGATTTCCCTATTTACGATAGTTTTGTTAATACTTTGCTTAAGTATTTTAGAGATACAGATAGTTTTTATGAATTCAAAAATGAGGATTTAAAGGACTATGTAAAATTTAAAAATATATTGATTGAATTTCAAAAATATTATGGTTTGGAGCAATTTAACCTAAAGGAAATAGATAAATATTTATGGTTGCTCGGAAAAGAAAAGTTTCCGAAGAATTATGGAAAGGTGAGATTATGAAAATTGAAATGGGAGAATCCCTTATATTATCTTGGCTTAAACACATTAAGAATTGTCAGTTGGTACAATTGAACTGGACAGTTTCGCCTAAATGGTACTTTGAAAACAAGGATATTATTGCAGAATTGATGAATAAAACTAATGACTTGTTTTCAACAAAGTATGGTTATGATGTATTTAAAAACAATTCTCTTGAACAGTTGATTTCTCAAAGTGAAGCAGATGCAGTAGGAATATCATTTGATGAAAATGGTGCTCATATTTATGCTGTAGATATTGCTTTTCACGAAAGTGGACTTAACTATGGATCAAGAGAAGAAACAGTTTCACGTGTTGTAAAAAAATGTATCAGAACAGCAATGTGTATTTTAGGGTGTTTTAATATTCCTTATTGTGATATTGTTTTTGCTTCACCCAAAATAACCCCTGCTGTTTGTAATGATCTTATGGCTACAGTAGATGATATTAATGGTGTATTGAAAAACATGGGCCTTGAATATGATGTACATATTTTGGCGAATGAAAGCTTTAATAACGAAATATTATTGCCAGTGACACAAGTTGCTAATAATGTTTCGGATACTTCAGAACTATTTATGCGTGGATTACAATTATTTAATCTGTTTGATAAAAGACAAGTTAAATCTATTTCAATGCCCAAAGAGCCTAAAATAAGACAAGAAAAAATAGCGCAAAGTGCTGATGATATTATTTCAGGATATGAAAATCTAAAGGTGGCTGAAATTGCAAGAACTGCTTTACCACCAATTTTAGAAAGTGGACGAATTCCAGCAGAAATTATTGTTTTAATGCAAACCAAAGAGTATTCAAAAGAAAACTTTGATTTGCAATATCCACTACTAGCAAAAAAATCACAGTATAATACTCGTCCAGTTAGATATATGGCAAAGCCGATTTTAAATATTTTTGGAGAAGAATACTATCTTTGCTCTGAGTGGTTTGAAAAACCTGGAGCAAATAATGATAGACCATATTTGCTTAGATGGATTAAAGACAATAAATAATGAATGGAAATTTAGTATAGAAATAAATTACTAAACTCCTGGTTACTCTAATATCAGCATTTGTTTGGAATTTGGGAAAAGAGGCTGCTCTTTACAATTGATAGAAAACAGCAGTTTAGTATTGAAAAGCTAATTGTTAATGAAATATTAAATTTATTTTCTCAGTACTGTAAAAGTGAGCAACTACTTTGTTATGCAACCGATATAGGCATATGGGAAATGGAAATTACAGATATAGAGAATAAAAAATATGTTTTTAAAGGTTCACTTTGTGGTGGAATATCTGTTGGAGATACGGATTTCATAAATTATATAAGAAAACACATCCACATTGATGGCTTATTTGTGTTTAGTAGCTAATTTCATAGTAAGATGTAGCATGTCATGAAATACTGGCGGTTTATTCTGAAAACTGGAATGAGTTACTCGCCTTCATTGGATAAACCACCAAGAAAAAAATATAGATTAAGATGACGAAGTAAAGGAGTTTAAAATGGACGAGCAACAATTTCTTATTATAAAGGATTCGTCTAACATAGATGTGTTAGATGAAAACTTGTACTGCTATGACAGTTCTGTATTTGCATTAACGCCAGCAATACAAAACAGAACTTCGGAGAGTTTGCTTAGAAAAGTCAAGCAATTTATCGATTCTGTTCCTGCGGCGCAAAAATCCATAGATTATGTGCAAAATAAAACTGAATACATTCCAAGGTTTGACTTAATTTCAGAAGAAATTAAGCAGGCATTGCAAAACGGAACAGCTGAAATAATCCCATGCAAAGATTCTACTGATACTTTCTTTCTTCAAATTAGGACTACAGTCAAAGGTCTTATGATAGGCGGAAAAGAGTATGGTAAGAGCAAGAAAATTAAGGATATCCCTTTAGGCACTAAAACTATTCCAACTGATATTGCTGGAGCGATGCAATGCCTATCTATGCAAAACCAGTTAAACCAAATTGCTAATGGACTTAAGGAAATTTCAGAAGCTTGTGAATTTAATTTTGGCAGAATAATTCAAGGGCAACGCGATGACCGTCTCGCGAAACTATTAAGTAGCAGAAGTTGTTTCATTCAGGCACTTGCAATGTCAGATGAATCTCTACAACGGCAAATGCTAATACAAGCTGTTCGTGATACCAATTCTGCTCGTGCTGAACTTGCGTTTCAAATTAAATCCGATATCTCTTTGCTCGGCAGTGATAAAACACCTAAAGCCAAAGATATGGAAAAGATGGTCTGTGACATAAATACCGCCATAGTTGCAATGAATAATGCCGTTCAAATCTCCTTGTATTCGTATCAGGTTCTTGGCGAGCGTAATGCACAACTTGCGGTAGTTAAAGAACACGAGACTTTTATAAAGCAGGTATTGCTTAAAGAAATCAAATACAAGGGAAATAAACATCGTGCTTGGAAGTTAATTTGCTCCTCTGGAAATAGTGGGTTAACTCCTCAAGATTTCAGTTTACTTCCCACTAAATTACTTGTTAGCTGTAGTGCTTTTATTGAAAATAAAAATAAAAATTCAGAAAATTACTTGGAGGGCAAATCTAATGACTAACGAAAAATCTAAACAATGCAAAAGCAAGGGGTGTTATAATCCTGTGCTCGACGGAAAGTATTGCGCGCGTTGCAAGCAAAAAAGAAAAGAAAAAAGAGATAAGATTTTGGCAGGAGCAGGAGGTGCCGTTGTTTTGGGGTGTGGTGTAGCAATAAAAAAAGGGCCTAAGATTGCAGCAAAAGTTATAAAAGTAATTTTGAAGAAATAACGATAAGGCTTGGAAACAACTATGCTCTGATTATCAGAAGCCAAGAAGAAAATGGTGAGCAGATTTGTTATTAGTGATATTGAGATTACTTGAGTTGATGCGAGATTATTTAAATGTTAGAGAATAATCAAAGAAGTTAATGTTTTTTCTACAAATTAGGTTTTAAATAAAGCTATAGTTTAACATAGATAAATAATATAATTCTAAATTAAAATTTAGAATTATATTATAGAGTTTATAACTAAACAGAACTAGATTAGTGATTGGAGAAGAATTTATGGGATTAAAAAATATGTTAAAAAATCCAGAACTAAAAAGTATTATAAAACCAATTTTACCTACTAAATTTACATTTACTACAAATTTAGGTTGGGATGTCGAGGCATTTTCTAAATACTATAAGCTACTTGCACCTAATGAATTGACTAATAAAAGTGATGCTAGATTAGTTGGTATAGCATTTGATTATATGGCGAGATTTATTATTGCTAATTATATTGAAAATGATAAAGAGAGTGTTTTACAAGATATGGTATGCGAAAAAGCTTTTTGTTTATTGAAAAATGTATTAAAAGATGAACTATTTATTAGACAAAAAGAAATATATGAAAATAAAATAAAGAATATAGAAAATTATATATTTAATTGTTCTGTTGATGATTATTATACTATTATTTTAGATGTATTAACACTTGCTAGGTTAGAACAGATATATAGAACAGGAATAACAAATATTATATCTATTAGTAAAGATGCTCGTGTAAAAAATTTAGAGCTGGAAAAAGATTTAAAAAAGAATTGTGAAATTTTTAAAAAGGTTTTTATTGACTTTGGAATTGTAAGGAAAAACAGCGTTGTTGTATTTAATCCACATTTTGGAGTTTGGTCTTATAAATGCTTTGGTGCAGATGCAGACATATTTATCGATGGTGTACTTTATGATTTTAAGTGTGTTAGTAAAAATAACTATAAAATTGATGATATAGCGCAAATATGTGGTTACTATTTAATCCATAGGCTAACTCAGATGAAAGACAATACAGAGGAAATTGAAGATGAAGTCAAGGTATCAGCACCATTAAAAAATATTAGTATTAAAGGTATTGCATTATATAAATCTAGATTTGGAGCTATTGAAAAATTTGATGTAAATAAATTTGATAAAGAAGAGCTTGATTTAGTATTAGAAAAAGTAAGAAAATTTATAAATAAATACTATGATTATAATAGAAATATAAATCTTAATGATTTATGGCAAGAATATTTAAAAAGTAAAACTGATGAAAGTTTAAGTAATTAATGATTAATTTGTAAATATAGATTTATAAGTTAATCATATATTTTTTAAAAGAAAATATATTGGTTAGATTAATAAAGAAGGTAAAAATTATGTTTGAAAATATAGAAATAAAAAAATATTTATTATCCATATAATTTAGAAATAAATCAGAATAATTATTGTGTTTATACTTTCTATTACGGATATTCTAAAGTAAAGTGTAGATATTGAATTAAAGTTAAAGGAAGTAATAGACAAGCTTAAATTATTACATCTTTTATCTTGCGAAAAATATGTTAATATATCATAAATTAAAGTTACGTGGTAGCAGAAAACATTAAAGTCCGAGCAAGGCGAGCGTTAATTAAAAGATATTACTACTTCAAGCTGAAGATATAATCTGTGAATATGGAACGTTATATTTTAAAATTCTAGAAATCGTGCGTGTACTATTGCTTAAATAGTATTAATATTGTCCTTTTTATAAAATAAATTGCTGTAGCTGAATAGTTACTAAAAAATAATGATATAAAGAATTTTGTAGAAAAGGGAATAAACGCTAATCTTGATTATCGGTACCATAGTGTAGTTGAAATGCAAGTGGCTTTTGAAAAAGCGTTCCCAAAGCATTTAGATTAAAGAATATGATGATTTTTAGAAGGTGAGGGTACAATGAAGAATAAAAAGAAGATTGTAAATACAATGCTTAAAATAATAATTGTGTACACAGTGGTTGGAGTTATACTTCCATTTTTATTTAAATATGCAGTTTTCGAGAGTGCAGCTTTTTCTAATTTGTCTAATAATGAATGGGCTGGCTTTTTAGGAAGCTATGTTGGTGGTATTCTAGGAGGTTTGGGAACTCTGATATCCGTATTTGTAACAGTGAAAGAGAGTCGTGATATACAGGCAGAAAATAAGTCAGATACAGATAAGAAAATTTTGAAGGATAAAGATGAAAGGGAGAAAGAGAGAAAAGAGGAAAAAGAATTAGAGGAACAAAAAGAAAGAAAACAATTTGCCGATGATATATCTGTTTATGTTGGTAAGTATATCACTCATATTTCAAAATACTATTATGCAGCAAGACGGGCTGAAGATTTAGACTCTGCCTATAGAGATGCCAATGACAAGTTGAAGAAAATTGAAAATAAACTTGTTAATTTGAATAAAGAAATAGATAAAGTTGGGATTGATTCTGACGAATTTATTCAGTTGGAAAGCAAACGAGAGCGTTTGTGTGATAGTAAGGGCATTGCTGAAAGGGAGTATAGTGAAAGGATAAAAGAGAAGGAAAGAAATTCAAGGGATGGAGATCGTTTAGAAGCAAATGAGTGTTATTTCATTTTAAGAACAAAGTTATATAATATTGCGGAAGCAAACGAATTTTTAAAACAGCTGGATGTATTGCATAAAGATATATTTAAACATTTGAATCAAATAGGCATGAACGAAGACTGGCTTCAAATCAACAGCAATTTGCTTATAAAAAAATATTATGTTTTCAAAACAAAATATACTATAGAATCAACAAATAATATCCCTATACCTTTAATGATTTAATAGTTTAAATTTTGTGAAATCAATAATGTATATTAAAGTGTTTAATTTATCTTTTTTATAAATTAAAACAATACAGGGCTAATTCAAATTGTATTAACATTTAATTATCAATGAATTTAAATAGCAATATAGAAATGTAATTTATATAAATTAATATTTTATATATCTAAAATTAAAAAGTAGAAAATGTTAATAAGTTTGAAGGCGATAAACATTAAAAATTAATGCTATCGCCTTTTTCTCAAGCTATCTTATGCGAATCATCATTAGAACTATCGGTATCAATAGCTACTCCAAGTTTAGCTGATATTATAGTATTTAACTTATTAATTGATGTTGATAAGTTAGCAATTTGTTTTTCTAAGCGTATTAGCAAATATGCGGCTACAGCTATAGCAAAACCATTGGTAGTTATAAGATTAATTAAATCAGTTACCTGCATATATATCCACCTCCTCTTAATGGATATATGAATGTACATAAGCAATTCTATTGAAGTTACTAAAATTTATTATTAATAATAGGTACAAAATGAATCATTGATTTCCACCTTCATTTACTATGTAATTATAATAGTGAGCAATAGCTAAATCTACTATTGTACTTACATAAGTATTTAAATCAGGATGTATGCTCTTAAGTTCGTTGATTTTCCTAACAGTAGAAGCTCTAAGCATATATGTCCTTTTAGTATCTAGGAATTCACCATCAATAGGTGGAGCCATACCATTTGCTACAGAAGCTTTTCTATTATCTGTAAGGATATTATTATTAAATGCAATGGTGCCATTTTTGGATGTAGCTTTGTTATTAGATGAAATATTGGGAGTAGTATTATTGGATTCAAGACAGGAATCATTATTAGCATTAGTTACAGTAATATTTTCTGCCTCTATATCATCATCATCAAATGAAAAAGATGAAATACACTGACCAAGTGCAATTGGTTCAGACGTAAAGCTTATCATTTCTTCATTTTCATTAGGAGCAAAATCATTTTTAGGTGGTTCATTTTGTTTTCTTTTGGCCATAAGCGTTCTCCTTTACATAGTAGTCTTACTTAGGATATATGTAAAAATGGAGAATATTCTAATATGGTAATATTCTTCACCATATTTATTCTTTAGAATATTACCATAGAAGAATATATATTCTTAAGAATATGCTTGAAAAATGCGGGCTGAAAGGATGCTAGTATAAAAAATAGTATTCATTTTAATGTTATCGTAGATGACAAACCATATATCCATAATAGCAGCGGATAAAGTTTCGCTTATACCCTCAAGGGGCACAATGTCCAGGAGCGTGCAGCCGTTAGCTGCATTTGAAAAAGTGGGAGTGTCACGGATTCTAGCTATCGGATAAATTTTTTGAAGCTGAAATTAAATTATGGAGTGTGTTTTGATATGGTTAAGAATGAAATTAAAATTAAATCAGAAGAAGGAGAAGCATTTGATAAGAAACAAATAGCACTTGCCATTAGAAATTCTACTTTTGATGATGAACTTCAATGTTCTTTAATTACGGAAGGAATACTTAATAAATGTGAATGATGTTCTCTTAAATATATTTGTGATAGCATTGATCAAGTAGTTCAAAACTATATTGATAAGACTACAGCTGTTATTAATAATTTTAATTTTGAATAAGTGGATATAGATTAATATAATTATATAAAAATAAAAACTCCAAGTGAGCCTTGGAGTTTCTATGCTTTGATGCTTTTATAATAATGAGACATATTATTTAGTATTTTCTTTAGAATAGTGTTCTTTTTTAGAATAGCAGTAGAATAGCACATATTCTTTAAATGAGAGTAATCCAAAACTGTATAATTTTTAAAAAATACAAAATCTATAAATTCTTTTTCCTCTCGGGTTAAATTATCTAAAGCCAGTCTTAAATCTTCATAGTCACACATTTCACATAATGATACTTCAGTGGAAATTTCATCTGAAGGAAGATCATTTTCAAAATTATAATGTAAGCTTAATGCTTCATTACCTTCAGTAGAGCTTCTAGATTTTATTCTCTTTATAAGATCCTTTATATTATTTTTAATGGCGTTAGTAGCATAAGCGACAAATCTATGCTTTTTTATATTGTACATTGAAACAGACTTGAAAAGTGATTCAAAGCACTCTTGCTGTATATCATACATGTTATAGCCATCAATAAAGGTTCTTTTAGAAATGTTATAAATTAAAGGTTTAAATTCAGCAGCTAATTTTTCCTTTGCTATTTCATCATTATTTTTGCATTTGATAACTAAAACTTCAATATAATTAAAATCCATGTAAACCTCCTTTAATTCAGTTAAGAGTTTTGGATAAAATCCTCACAAGATTTCTTTAAAAGATTGCTCTAAGAGGTTTATGTAATTTATTGTTTTTGTTATTAAATTTACCTCTACATATAGTATATATGGTTAAAAATCATATAACGTATATGAGTAATTAAAAAAATTAAGAATTATAGGGAGAGATGTAAAATGAGTAATTTTATAATAGCAGTAGGTCATACTGCTAGTGGGAATGTTGGATGTGGAGTTGTTGATAGGCTTGATGAGAGCGATTGCACCAGGATTATAGGGGCTTTAGTTGCAGAGTATTTGCAGCAGAGAGGTCATGGGGTTAATTTACTTAGAATTGATACAAGTAATAGCTATAGCTGTCAGGATTGCTATGAAAGGGCAAGTGAAGCTAATGAGATAGCTAAGACAACAAATGTTGAGTTGTATGCTGAGATTCATATTAATGCAGGGGGAGGGACTGGTCCAGAAGTATTAGTATTTGGAAAATCAGAAGTAGCAAATAAATATGCTGCTAAAGTATGCAATGAATTATCAAGTATTCTGAATTTACCTAATAGAGGAGTAAAAACAAGAAACTTAATTGTTCTTAATAAAACTATTATGCCTGCAATTTTAGTTGAGTGCTTATTTGCTGATAGTGATGATGCAGACAAATATAATCCAGATATTATTGCAAGAGCTATTGGTAATGGATTAGCTGGAGTTGAGGATTCCAGTTGTTATGAATGAAAATATGGATGGAATAGGAATGATGTTGAGACAGTGGTTCTGCTATATAAAAGGCAGTGGCATTGAAAATACTAGATTTGATATAATTTCAAATATGTTCCCTTACACAGCAAAGAGTATAAATGGCTGTGTAGGGGAATATTCTTTTATTAATTGAATTAATGGGATATAATAATATCATGTTAAGAAAATTGTAAAAGAATAGTAATAAAATCAAGTAATAGGAATGCTGACAGGAGGATATACAATGGCTGATACAAAAAAAGAACAGGAACGTACAGAATTACATCGTACAATATGGAGTATTGCAAATGACCTACGAGGAAGTGTAGATGGATGGGACTTTAAACAATATGTACTTGGTATGCTATTTTATCGATATATATCAGAAAATATTACTAATTACATTAATAAAGGTGAACATGAGGCTGGAAATTTAGAATTTGATTATGCAAAACTAGAGGATAGCGATGCAGAGCAGGCAAGAAAAGATTTAGTTGAAACAAAAGGATTTTTTATTCTTCCAAGTGAACTATTTGAAAATGTGCAAAAGGTTGCTGATAAAGATGAAAATCTAAATGAAACCTTAGAAAAAATCTTTAAAAATATTGAGACTTCAGCACAAGGTAGTGAAAGCGAATCGGATTTTAAAGGCTTGTTTGATGATATTGATGTTAATAGTAATAAATTAGGCGGCACAGTTGCAAAGAGAAACGAGAAACTTGTAAAACTGATGAATGGTGTCAGCGAGATGAAATTGGGAGATTACAAGGATAATACCATTGATGCGTTTGGAGATGCTTATGAGTTTTTGATGGGTATGTATGCTTCCAATGCAGGAAAAAGCGGAGGCGAGTATTATACACCTCAAGAGGTTTCTGAGCTTTTAACACGTATCACTATTGTAGGCAAAACTGAGGTTAACAAGGTTTATGATCCAGCTGTAGGGAGTGGATCGCTTCTTTTAAAGTTTGCAAAAATTCTAGGTAAAGATAATGTACGTCAAGGATTCTTTGGGCAGGAAATCAATATAACAACATATAACCTTTGTCGTATAAATATGTTTTTGCATGATATTGATTATAATAAATTTGACATTGCTCACGGTGACACACTTACTGAAACTCAACAACATAGTGATAATGAACCTTTTGAAGCAATAGTATCAAATCCACCTTATTCTATTAAGTGGGAGGGGGATGCTAATCCACTCTTAATTAATGATCCGCGTTTTTCTCCTGCTGGAGTTCTTGCACCAAAGTCAAAGGCTGATTTAGCATTTATTATGCATTCCCTTTCTTGGCTTGCAACTAATGGAACTGCTGCAATTGTATGTTTCCCAGGAGTTATGTATCGTGGGGGTGCTGAGCAGAAAATTCGTAAATACTTGATTGATAATAATTATATCGATTGTATTATACAGCTTCCAGGTAATCTTTTTTACGGAACAAGTATAGCTACATGTATTATGGTGTTAAAGAAATCAAAGACAGAGAACAGCACATTATTCATTGACGCGTCAAAAGAATGTGTTAAGGTAACGAATAACAATAAGCTTACAGATGATAATATTAAAAATATTATAGATGCCTATACCGATCGAGTAGATATAGAATATTTTACAAAGGTTGTCCCTAATGCTGATATTGAGAAACAAAGTTATAATCTTTCGGTTAGTACATATGTTGAGCAAGAGGATACAAGAGAAGTTATTGATATTAAAGTCCTCAATGAAGAAATCAAAGAAATTGTTGCCAAAGAGCAGGTTTTGCGTTATGAAATTGATAAGATTATCGCAGAAATTGAGGTGGATGAATGAGTAAATTGGAAAAACTGATTAAGGAACTTTGCCCTGATGGAGTGGAGTATAAGGCATTTTGCGAGTTTGGCACGATGATTCGTGGTAATGGGTTGCAGAAAAAAGATTTTACAGAAGAAGGGATTGGATGTATTCACTATGGTCAAATTTATACCTATTATGGGACATTTACATCCGAAACAAAAACATTCGTTTCAGAAGAACTTGCTAATAAATTAAAAAAGGTAAATACAGGTGACTTAATAATTGCTATAACAAGTGAAAATATTGAAGATGTATGTAAATGTGTTGCCTGGCTTGGTGAAAATGAAATAGTAACTGGCGGACACGCTGCTATTTTTAAACATAATCAAGATCCAAAATATCTTTCATATTGTTTTCAAACAGCAGATTTTTTTTCTCAAAAGCGAAAAATTGCAAATGGAACAAAAGTAATTGAAGTTTCACCTCAAAAATTAGAACAGATTTGTATACCACTTCCACCATTACCAGTACAGCGTGAAATTGTTCGTATACTGGATAATTTTAAGGAGCTTACAGCTGAGCTTACCGTAAAACTTACAGCAGAGCTTACAGCTAGAAAACAACAGTATGAGTATTATAGAGGTAAGCTCTTGACCTTTGGTGATGAGGTTGAGTGGAAGATGTTGGGAGATATTGGTAAAGTATCAATGTGTAAACGAATTTTCAAGGAACAAACTCAATCAAATGGTGAAATTCCTTTCTATAAAATTGGTACATTTGGTAAAGAACCAGATGCTTATATTTCACAAGAATTATTTGAGGAATATAAACAGAAATACTCATACCCTAAAAAAGGTGAAATTCTAATTTCGGCTTCTGGTACAATTGGGAGGACAGTGATTTTTGATGGGGCACCATCTTATTTTCAAGATTCCAATATAGTTTGGATTGCAAATGATGAAAAACACGTATTAAATAAATTTTTATTTCATATTTATAAAATTATTAAATGGGCAGTTTCAGAAGGTGGGACAATTTCAAGGTTATATAATGACAACATAAAAAAAACAATAATTCCTGTCCCATCTATTGAAGAACAACAGCGCATTGTTGCAATTCTTGATAGATTTGACTCGATATGTACTGATATTACACAAGATTTACCTGCTGAAATTGAAGCACGTAAAAAACAATATGAATACTATCGTGATAAATTATTAACTTTTAAGGAGATTGAAAAATGAGTAGCTTTAACATAATAGCTGAAACAAATGAAGCTACGGTTGTAGCAAAGTATACTCCAGAAGAAAGAAAAAGTACTGATTATCAAAGCGAAGCTGAGCTTGAAAAAGATTTTATTTACAGCTTAACACAGCAAGGTTATGAATATATAAATATTAAAAATGAAAAGGACTTGATTTCAAATCTTCGCAAACAATTGGAAAAACTAAATCAGTTCACCTTTTCTGATAAAGAGTGGAATCAGTTTTATTCTAAAATTATATCTAATGGTAATGAGAGTATTTTAGAGAAAACACGTAAAATTCAAGATGATAATATGCAAATTCTAATTCGTGACAATGGATCAACCAAAAATATAAAGCTAATTGATAAAAAGAATATTCATAATAACTTTTTGCAGGTTTTAAACCAGTATGAGGAAAATGGAGGAAGCCATGAAACAAGGTATGATGTAACTATTTTAGTGAATGGTTTTCCGCTGGTGCATGTTGAACTAAAACGCAGAGGGGTGGCAATTAGGGAAGCGTTTAATCAAATAAAACGCTATCAAAGGGATAGTTTTTGGGCTGGCTCTGGGTTATATGAATATATTCAAATATTTGTGATATCAAATGGAACACATACAAAATATTATTCTAATACTACAAGGAATCAACACATAAATGATTCAAAAGAGAAAGAATCCTATAAAAAGAAAAAGACCAGCAATAGTTTTGAGTTTACAAGCTATTGGGCAGATGCATACAACAAAACTATTCTTGATCTTGTAGACTTTACAAAAACATTTTTTGCAAAACATACAATTTTGAATATTCTAACTCACTATTGTGTTTTTACATCAGAAGATTTATTACTTGTAATGCGTCCTTATCAAATTGTAGCAACTGAAAGAATAATAAATCGTATTGAGATTGCAACAAACTATAAAAAGACAGGTACAGTAGAAGCTGGCGGTTATATATGGCATACAACAGGTTCAGGAAAAACCTTAACCAGTTTTAAAACTGCACAGCTTGCTACAAACCTTGATTATATTGATAAAGTGCTTTTTGTAGTTGATAGAAAAGACCTGGATTATCAGACAATGAAAGAATATGATCGTTTTCAAAAGGGGGCTGCAAACAGCAACACTTCAACTAAAATACTTAAAACACAACTAGAAGACTTAAATGCTAAGATTATAATTACAACAATTCAAAAGTTAGATGTATTTATTAGAAAAAATAAAACTCATGATATTTATAATAAGCATACAGTCATTATATTTGATGAATGTCACCGCTCTCAGTTTGGAGATATGCATATTCAAATTATAAAAACATTTAAGAATTATCATTTATTTGGTTTTACAGGTACACCTATTTTCACAAAGAATTCTGGTAGTGGGAAGAATCCTAAACTTAAAACAACACAGCAAGCCTTTGGAGATAAGCTACACACATATACTATTGTAGATGCAATAGGTGATGCAAATGTATTGCCATTTAGAATTGATTATATTAAAACAATGAAAGAATCAAATAATATAAATGATAAAAAAGTAAAAGCCATTGACAGAGAAAATGCAATGCTTGAACCAAAGCGTATTAGTGAGGTAACTGCTTATATTCTGGAACACTTTGAGCAAAAGACTTATAGAAACCAAAGCCGCTCTTATTATGACCATAAGATTATCACTAATGTAGATAAAATGGCAGCTTCAAAAAATAATACAGTTGAAGAAAAAAAGCAAAACACTAAAGTAAATGGATTTAACTCTATTTTTGCGGTTGCCTCTATTCCTATGGCAATAAAATATTACAATGAATTTAGAAGACAAATGGATGAAAAGGGTAAAAAGCTTACTATTGCAACAATTTTTAGTTACAGTCCAAACGAAGAAGATCCTGAGGATGCTTTATTTGATGAAAACTTTGAAACTGATGGTCTAGACCAGACATCAAGGGACTTTCTTGATTCTGCCATAAAAGACTACAATAATACTTTTAATGTAAACTATGATACGTCAGCTGATAAGTTTCCTAATTACTATAAGGATGTTTCCCTCAGAATGAAAAACCGTGAAATAGATTTGCTAATTGTTGTAAATATGTTTTTGACAGGATTTGATGCAACAACTTTAAATACTTTATGGGTAGATAAAAACCTTAAACAACATGGACTTATCCAAGCCTTTTCTCGTACAAATAGAATATTAAATTCAGTAAAAACATTTGGTAATATTGTGTGCTTTAGAAATCTTGATGATGAAGTAAATAGTGCCCTTGCCTTATTTGGGGACAAGGATGCCAGCGGTATTTTACTTTTAAAAAAATATGATGAATATATAAACGGATATGAGCATAAAGGTAAACATATTGAAGGATATGCAGAGCTTACTGAAAAACTTGAAAATCTTTATCCAATAGGTACAGACATCGTTGGTGAAGAAGCTGAAAAAGAATTTATAAAGTTATTTGGTTCTATTTTACGTACAAGAAACATTCTTGTTTCTTTTGATGAATTTAAAAATAATGAAATGCTAAACCAGAGAGATTTTCAGGATTATCAAAGTGTTTATATTGACCTTCATCAAAAATATTCAAAAAAGAAAGATAGCGAAAAGGAAAATATAAATGGAGATATTGTTTTTGAAATTGAATTAGTTAAACAAGTAGAAGTAAATATCGATTATATCTTGATGCTTGTTTTAAAATATCATGATTCTAATTGTAAGGATAAAAGTATTCTTACAACCATTGATAAAGCTATAAATTCAAGTATTGAACTTCGTAGCAAAAAGAAACTTATAGAAGACTTTATAGAAGAAATTAATGCATCAACAAATGTGGACAAGGATTGGAAAGAATTTATAAAAAGACAAAAAGATCAGGATTTATCTGTTATCATGGCAGATGAAAAACTTAAACCAGAAGAAACTCAAAAATTTATTAATAATGCATTCCGTGATGGTATATTAAAAACCACAGGAACAGATATTGATAAAATTCTACCCCCTGTATCACGCTTTGGTGGTGGTAATAGAACAGAAAAAAAGCAAACTGTTATTGAAAAGCTACTAAAATTCTTCGAAAAGTATTTGGGACTTGTAAATCAAGAGATGATTTCTAATCCTACCCTAACTTCAGAGTACCAAAATACGTTAGAAGTAGCTGAAACACAATCTCAATATGGGGAGGACTAATTCAAAATGTCAGATATTAAATTTGAAATAAAAGAAACTTTAGAATTCTTTCAGAATCATCAAAAGGTAGGAAGAAAGAATTAAATTTAATTTTTTGGAAGGATAAAGATCCAAAATATGATTTGAGCGAGTGGGATATAGAATGAAAAGTAAGAAGATAAAAACTTATAGGGAAAAATGGATGGAAGAGTATGAAAAAAGAATTATAGACCATAATGTGTCATATGAGAGTATAAAAAAATATATTAGTGAATATATGCCTAAAAAGCTATATAGATATAGGAAATTTGATGAATATTTAGAAAATAATTTGGCGGGGGAAATTTATTTTTCTGATCCTA
This sequence comes from Clostridium beijerinckii, assembly GCF_036699995.1. NCBI lineage: Bacteria > Bacillati > Bacillota > Clostridia > Eubacteriales > Clostridiaceae > Clostridium > Clostridium beijerinckii. The sequence goes on from NZ_CP144906.1 coordinate 1,743,014, forward strand.
GTGAGTTTAATGATCCCTTTGATTCTGCAATTGAAATTGATTATATAGCTTATGCGTTAAATTATTTCACAAATATTAATCGTAGAGAACTAGAAAATCTATTAGAAAAAGAACCTCAACTGAAAAAAATATTAGATAATCATTACAATGAAACATATAGAAGTTTCAAAAATAATATTAGAATAGCTTGCTTCACTACAAGTCAAAAGAATACACTAATGTGGAGTCATTATGCGGAAAATCATAGTGGTTATTGTATAGAGTATGATACAAAAAATCCCTTGTTTAGAGATATGGTTTTGCCAGTAATATATAGAGGTGAAAGGTATGATTGCACACCGTGTTTGACTACACTATCTCGAAATATTTCAATAAATGCAATATTTTTTAAAGATGAAGTATGGAATTATGAGCATGAATGGAGAGCATTTGGGACTGCTGACTATTTTAAAGAGCATAAGAATCCGGTGCAATTTATAAATGCAATATCTGCGATTTATATTGGGGCAATCAGTAAGCAAAAGAAGTTTAAAGATGTAGAGCGATTGCAAAAGATTGCAAAGGAAAATGGGATTCCTGTATATGAAATGAAAATGTTAAAGAATGAATACAAGTTAACTTTTGATAAATGATTGAGCAAAGGATTAAATTAAATAGTTATGAAATTAATGAATTAAAAGAATTATTAAATAGTATGGAGATTTATTGTGTTAAATTAGCAAGTTCGTAACACTCACAAAGGGGTCAGTGCATTGTAGAAACTTACCAGGTACAAGTTACAACTAATACAGAACTGGGCTTATGACTTATATCGTATTAGTAAAATAGCAAGTCACTCGTAAACTCCTAACAACTGCATCAGAGGCCTAACATTTTACACGTAAAATGAATAAGTACAATAGAAGTTCAAAGAATTACAAGTAAAAGGTTTGAATGAATAGAAGAATAACTTTAAGTTAATTTTACTAACTATAAAATTAATATTCAAAGTTCACATCATTCATATAATAGATAAATATAATTTAGAAATTAAGATATAAAAATGTTAAAGCAAAAGCATTGATATTACTTGGATTAGAGAAAGGATGGTCGGCAAATTTTAATTTGCCAACATTTTGCCAACCACCAGTAAGATATGATAAAATATTATAAATTACAATATGTAAAGATATGATGTTTTTAATCTGAGGTTTGAAGTGATTTCAATTACTAATGGATACAATAAAATATGTTAAGTTAAAATTTGGTATAATTCTTCAACACACGCCTCACGTTGAAACTGTAATCCAACATGAGGCGTATTTTGTAATATCTAGAATTATGTATTTTAATGATAGAAATATAATCTGCATATATTCTGTAAGGGAAATTTCCCTTAGCTTTCCCTTAAGGGAAAAAACAAAATAAAATACAGTAAATTATGATTAAATATAATAATGATCTAAATAGGCTAAACAGCAATATTTCAAAGTATTATAAGATACAATAAAATATGATTTAGTACAAGCTGACTCTAATACAGAACTCGGCTTACGGTTTATCTAGAACATTAAAATAAAATCAACAACCTAAAAGATTTGAAAAATGTTTTTTAGCTTAATAGTTTTCTTCATCTATTATTTTTATCAGAAATAATAATAAATTTTATGCAAATAGTAATCAAAAAATATTTAATTTTACGGCATAAGAAATTTGTTGATAAAGTTATCATCAATATATTTTAACAATTAATGTAAGATATAATTGCAATTATAGCTAATATTATTTAATGTCCAAAAGGAAAATATTAAGATAAGATGGATTTATAACTAGAATATTACAAAACGCTATAAATGGCATGATTACAGGGTTTAGAGGATTAATTACTGGTAAATGTAGGATTTGTTGCAGAAGTGGGAAAAGAAGTGGGAAACGCATAAAAAAAGCTGTACTACAAGGTATTTAAACCAAGTAATACAGCAATCCACCAAAATAAATGGTGCCGCTGGCCGGATTCGAACCGGCACGATATCACTACCAGAGGATTTTGAGTCCACCACGTCTGCCAATTCCATCACAGCGGCATGTAAACTGACAAAAATTATTCTACCATGTCTTAAAGAATATTTCAATAGGTATTTTTAATTTATTTTTATTTTTGGAAAATTAATTTATAATATCCATATAAAAATACATAATGAAAGTATTAGACAAAATTTTATCTAATTAAAGCTAATATAAGATTTTTATTCATTTGTAGTTCAGATTTTCAAATAAAAGTAGATAAATGTGCATAAATTTTTAAATAAAGGTTGTGGGGAATCAAATCATTTGCTAGAATAGGAATAGGGAAAAGTGCCCCACTGGGTTATTTTATGCCCAACTACAATTTTAAACTTAGAAATAAGATTTAATAATTTGTAATTATCTATTAATTAGGGAGGAGCAAAAATATATGATGTATTCAAAAGAAGTTGAAGAAATGTGTGTACTTGCTAAAGGTCCTAATCACGGATCAGCGCCAATTCCTGTAGAAGGAAGATGGGTTCAATCTAAAGAAGTAACTGATATATCAGGATTAACTCACGGAATAGGTTGGTGTGCACCACAACAAGGAGCTTGTAAATTAACATTAAACGTTAAGGATGGTATAATCCAAGAAGCGTTAGTTGAAACAATTGGATGTTCAGGAATGACTCATTCAGCTGCTATGGCTTCAGAAATATTACCAGGAAAGACTATATTAGAAGCATTAAACACAGACTTAGTTTGTGACGCTATAAACACAGCTATGAGAGAATTATTCTTACAAATCGTTTATGGAAGAACTCAAACTGCATTCTCAGAAGGTGGACTACCTATCGGAGCAGGACTTGAAGATTTAGGAAAAGGTTTAAGATCTCAAGTTGGTACTATGTACGGAACTTTAGCTAAAGGACCAAGATACTTAGAAATGGCTGAAGGTTATGTTACTGAAGTTGCTGTAGACGAAGATAAAGAAATCATCGGATATAAGTTTGTTAACTTAGGAAAAATGATGGAAAGTATTGCTAAAGGAATGGATGCTAACGAAGCATTAGAAAAAGCTAAAGGTCAATACGGAAGAGTTGCTGACGCTGCTGAATTATTAGACCCAAGACATAAATAATTATTTGTAAAGGAGGATTTTTAAAATGGCATTATTTGAAAGTTATGAAAGAAGAATTAACCAAATCACTCCAGTATTAGAAAAATACGGAATGAAAACTATGGAAGATGCTAAAGCAGTTTGTGCTGAAGTTGGAGTAGATCCATATACAATCGTTAAGGAAACTCAACCAATCGCATTCGAAAACGCTGGATGGGCATACGTTTTAGGTGCTGCTATAGCAATAAAGAAGGGTTGCACTAAGGCTGCTGATGCTGCTGAAGCAATCGGAGAAGGATTACAAGCATTCTGTATCCCAGGTTCTGTTGCAGATGACAGAAAAGTTGGTTTAGGACACGGAAACTTAGGAGCTATGCTTTTAAGAGAAGAAACTAAATGTTTCGCATTCTTAGCAGGACACGAAAGCTTTGCTGCTGCTGAAGGTGCTATTAAAATAGCTGAAAAAGCAAACAGAGTAAGAAAAGAACCATTAAGAGTTATCTTAAACGGTCTTGGAAAAGATGCTGCATTCATTATTTCAAGAATTAATGGATTCACATATGTTCAAACTCAATTTGACTACTACACTGGAGAAGTTAAAGTAGTTAAAGAAAAAGCATACTCAAACGGAGAAAGAGCAAAAGTAAGATGTTACGGTGCTGACGACGTTAGAGAAGGTGTTGCAATCATGCATAAAGAAGGAGTTGACGTATCAATCACTGGTAACTCAACTAACCCAACAAGATTCCAACATCCAGTTGCAGGAACATACAAGAAAGAATGTATCGAACAAGGTAAGAAATACTTCTCAGTAGCATCAGGTGGTGGTACAGGAAGAACTCTTCACCCAGATAACATGGCTGCAGGTCCAGCTTCTTATGGTATGACTGATACTATGGGAAGAATGCACTCAGATGCGCAATTCGCAGGATCTTCATCAGTTCCAGCTCACGTTGAAATGATGGGTCTTATCGGAGCAGGTAACAACCCAATGGTTGGTATGACTGTTGCTGTAGCTGTTGCTGTTCAAGAAGCTTTAGCTAAATAGTCTGAAAATCAAGGTTTTACTGGTTTAAGAGTGAATTAATTAGCTAATATAAATACTCACACTATATTAATTTAATTATTAATGGGTGTGGGTATTTTTTTATACATGATTTTAGTACCCACGACTTTAGAAAGGGGTGCTATTTTTTTATGATAAAAATGAATAGAAAATATATTGATAAAACTTTTGATGAATGCTTTCAACAATTTCTATTAGAGCATTGTACGTTGAAAAATATGAGTGAACATACTAAGAAATATTATATTGAGAACATGAAATACGGTTTTTATAAGTATTATGACAAAGATAAAAACATTAATTGTTCCAATAACATTATCTTTAATTAATATTTAAAAAGAATATATTGAATATTTGCTAGTAGATTGTACTTATTTATTCTCAACAGTTCAAGGTGAAAAAATGAAAGAGAGAGGACTTACAAGAGCCATAGAAGACTACAACAAATCAAGAGAAATAGAACGTACATCAATTCATGCGTTTAGGCATTGGTATGCAAAAAAGGCAGTTATGAACGGAATTAACATAGTTCAACTACAACATTTATTAGGGCATAGTAATTTAGAAATTTTGAAACATTACGTTGAAATGTTAACAGAAGATTTAAATTACGAAAATATTGCACAAAATCCTTTGGAATCTATTAAGTTGGAAAATTCTAAAGAGAAAAATATTAAGTTAAGAAAGTAGGTGTTGATATGCAAGTAAACATTAATCATAATAAAACAACTAATGGATTTAATGAAAGAATAATTACATTAGACATATATGAATTGAAAGATTAAAAAAGATTATTAAAACTTTAAAAAACTAAAAAAATAGATAGATTATTACCATGTTATAGACTAAGTCCTTCATGAGGATATGGCATTAGAGCGGTTTAGGGTAACTTAATCGGAGGTAGTCAAAATATTGAAAGATATGATATGTAGTAGGGAGTTGACGCATATAAAAAGACTATACATAGAGTTTTCTATGTAAATTATGTTTGCAACGGTACGTGATTCGTATACACGTCGAGGCTCTAAAGAGCGATATTGTAATTTCTTCAGTATTTTTTTGAGTTGCTGGAGAATTGCGTCTAACTCAGATAAAAAGCGTATAGTTACTTAGGTATGAAGTCAAGCTTAACTTTAAAAGTATTCAGTAAATTACAAGTCCTTTAGAAAAACTTCGAAACTGAATAAAGTTGTTTTGAATTATGTACTTCATGAATTTCCTTATTTTTATAATATGCAACAATATGTTTGTCCAAATTTTGTGATAGTATAATCATAAATTTATTACTTGGGGAGAAAAAACTTAACAACTTATTTAAAATAGATTTTCTTAGGAATATTCTATATTTTAATTGAAATAATTTAAAATTGTTCACAATAATACCTCTTTTTATTTAATTTGATTTAACCCGACTTTTACATTTTATAACATAAGAGGAAACTAATCAAAGAAAATCGTATTACAAATAATGATAATTTTTTACGATAATATTACAGGATAAAAATATAAATTAAATAGATTTATATAATTTATTTAAATGGAAAAGGATAACTTGTTTTACTAGCCAAGTTATCCTTTAAAAGATTATTATATTTTTTTAATAAGTAGAAGGACAAATATTTAATAAGAAATTATCTTACATTATTATTATAGCAAATACATATTACAAAATTATGCTAAAAATGTTAATTAAATATAAACAATTTCTTAAATAAATTTAAGGCTTGGTAAACAATTGAAGAAAAAAACAACCTGCTTAGGGGAGCAGGTTGAACTTATAAAGGTAAAATACATTTACCAATACGGGGATAAAATAATAATGCTTTAATTATTTTACAATTACTATTATAAAATACAAATATTAAATAATTCTTTATTACTTATTAAATTAATGTGAATAAATTAATAATACACTACAAAAAAAGATGACTTACTTTAGGGGGATAAGTCATCTTTGATAGGAGTTTTATAATATGTTCTAGTCACTTTACAATAATATTATAGGATAAAATTGTAAATTGTGTCAATATATAAATTCTATAATAAAAAATAAAAAGGATAATCTGCTAGGGTGCAACAAATTATCCTGAATACTGTGTTATATATATTTAATAGGGGTAAATATATATGAAAAAAAGTTTTATCAACCTTATGTCTTTATTATAAGTGGTATTTGTGACAGTATTATGTCAAGTTAATAAACTTAATATAAACATTTTATAAAGAAAAATCAAATAATACAAATATGTTTATATGTTCCTAGGTAAATTTATTCATAGAAATATATTTACCTAGAAACATAGATACAAAGAAAAATATATACATATATAAATATTTATAGGAAACATGCGGGTTAGAGGTGAAATTTAAAAATGGTTTTTAAATAATAGCTATCTTTTGAATTATTATTTATGCTAAAATTATACATAAAAGGTATATTTATAAATGGTTGTGATATAAGCAATAGAGATGTTATAAAATGAGCTTAACGGGAGGAAAGAAAATGGCTTCGAATATAGAGTTTGTAGAATATGTATGCGAACAGATAAGTGGTGCAGGAAGAATAACGTATAGAAAAATGTTTGGAGATTACGGAATCTACTGTAATCAAAAAATAATAGGATTAATATGTGATAATCAATTCTTTTTAAAGATAACAAAAGGAGGCAGAAATTTATTATGTGAAGTTATAGAAGCCCCTGCTTATGAAGGAGCAAAACCTTCCTTTTTAATTGAATCTTTAGATGATAGAGACTATTTAACTGAAGTTGTATCAGCAACCTATGAAGAATTGCCAATGCAAAAAGTTAAAAAGAAAATAAAAGGGAAAAAATAATAGGGGTGAGGAGTTTGAAAAGGGCGAGAGTAGCAGAAATAACAGCAGAATTTAATTCTAATATAAAATCGGTTTGGGATATAGTAACAAATAATAATGATTATAGTTGGCGAAGTGATATTAAAAAAATTGAAATTTATAATAATGGTAAAGAATTTATTGAATACACTCATAACGGGAATGCTACAAAGTTTATTATATCCAAAAAGGATGAATATAGTGAGTATGCTTTTAATATGGAAAATAAAATGTTTACTGGATTTTGGAAAGGTAGTTTTTCAGAAACAGAAAATGGTGGAACTAAAATAGTATTTAAAGAAAATGTCTTTATTAAAAATCCTATTATTAGGATTCTTTCATATTTTTTTATGGATTTAGGCAAAATACAAAATACTTATATTTCAGATTTAAGAAAGAAGCTGGGTGAGTAATGAATATTAGAGAACAAATAACTAAAAAATATTTTAAATCTTGGTTAGAGAATAATTGTTCAGTATTAAAAGATATTTTTGATTTAAATGTAACTTATAGCGAATGTTATGGTCCTGAATATCATGGAATAGATACAGTTACAACATGGTTTAAAGAATGGAACAAATGTGGAAAAGTATTGGTTTGGGATATAAAGCAGTTTATTCAACAGGGAAATATAACAGTAGTTGAGTGGTATTTTAAATGCAGATATGATGGAGAAATTGAAGAATTTGATGGAGTATCGCTTATTGAATTCAATGATAATAATTACATCGTAAGCTTAAAAGAATTCCAATCTAAAATTCCACATTATTATCCTTATAGTAATTAAATTATGGTTTATATTGATAAGTTACATATAAGGAGAAGCTATGAAAAGTTCTGAAGGGCAGCTTAAAAATAGAGTTGTATGCAACTATAGAGTAGATAAATGAATATATATTAAGTTAAATAAAGATTAATTACTAGAATTATTGAAATTAATCTTTATTTAACTTATTTTTTATAAGTTGTTGACACATTCTTCCTAAAATGCTATTCTAACCATAGAATAGGTGGTGGGATGAATATGACACAAATTGAGGTGATACTTTTATCACTTTTATATGATAAAGATTATTATGGATACGAATTTGAAACTGTAATAGAACAAAGAAATATGAGAGGGTGGACGGATATTGGATTTTCGTCAATCTATAATTCTTTGAATAAACTTGAAAAGAAAGGCTATATTGGTTCCAGATATGAAAAAGAATATGGTTCGCCTAAGAGAAAAGTATATTTTATAAAAGAAGAAACCAAAGTAATTATTAGGAATCAGATTATAAAAATGATAAGCGAATATAAGAATGACCCTAGTGAATTTGATATAGGTTTATTATTTTCTTATTTAGTGACCAAGGAAGAATTTAAAAAGGCTTTAATTAACCATAAGGAAAATTTAAAAGATAGAAAAGAATTCTTAAATAAAAGATATAATCAGCATCCTACAGCGAAGGAGAGACCAAATATAAAAGCATTGTTTGAAAGACCAATAGCATTTATAGATACTGAGATTTCTTGGATTGAAAACTTTATTGATGAAAATTTTTAGGCAAAGCTCATTATAATGGGGGTGGTTTATATGGGAAATAAAAAAGTTTTACAAATTGTTTTTTCAAGCGTAATTTCAGATGCTGGGGAAGTAACACGTGCAATAGAAATAGCAGATGGAATTAGACGTTTCTGTCCAGAAGATTATGAAGTAGATATAACTTTTTTATCTACAGGAAGTGTTTTTGAGGATAAAGTAATTTCAAATGGATTTAAGATTTACAAATGCTTGCCATCGCTTCCGGGGATAGGATTTCGTGAAGATTTTAAAACTAAAGGCAGTAATATAATAGGAGATGTAAAGCTTGCAGGTGAATTGCTAAAAGGGGAGATAGATGCTTTTAATGACTTAAAACCAGATGTAGTTATATATGGATTTAATCCTATAGCAGGTCTTGCTAGAAGAATGGCTGACAAGCCAATACCAGGAATTTGTTATATGCCGATACCTATGCAAAAAGACGTATATCTTACTACGTTAATGAAAGATGCCCCTGACAATATTAAACCTCTGACATACCTTCCCTTAAATTTTCGAAAAAGTATTATGAAATTAATTCCTAAAGCAATAAAGCTAAAAGTACCAGCTTTTGTTCAAACTAATATTATCGAAGCACTTAAGGAATTTCAGTGGAATGGAACTCCAGTTAAAACAGTGTTCGATATGCTTGAAGCAGATTTGACAATAATAAATGATCTTGAAGAATTTAATAAAGAGCATAAACTTCCTGATAATTTTAAGGTTGTAGGACCATTATATGCATCAGCATCAAGTAATTCAAAAATAGATGACAATATTTTAAGAACTTTTAATTCAGAGAACAAAAAAATTAAAATTTTCTGTACGCTTGGAAGTTCTGGAAAAAAGGAATATTTATTTGAAGCAATAAAAGCTCTCACTCAAGACATAGGAAAGGAATGGAGCGCTGTGATTTTGGCACCTAAAGCTGTATGTCCAATTAAGGAAGCAATCGAATGTGCGGGAAATAGCCCTAATGTTTACATTACAGATGAATTTGTGCCAGCACCTTTGGTAAATGGACTTGCAGATGTGGTCGTATCTCATGGTGGGCAAGGAACAGTCCAAACTGCTATTGCAAGTGGTACTCCTATTGTTGGATTTGCAATGCAGCCAGAACAACAGATAAATCTTGATAATGTAGTAATGAAAGGTGCTGGAATACGAATACCAATTAACAGATGGAATGCACCAAAAATACAATTGGCTATAAGAAATATAATTAAAGACACCTCATATAAAGAAAATATAAATACATTAAAAAAATTGTTGGAATCCTCAGATGGTAAGAAAAATTCAGCACTTGCTATATGGGATTATATACTTAATAAGTTAAATTAACAAAAATGATTGGAGGATAAGAGAATGAGTGATATGTCATCAGTTAGTAATGCGTTTAAAACTTTTATGAAAGAGGCACCAGAGTATCAGGAGATATGGATGGAGACAGTTCAAAAATTAGATTCAGTGAGTAAACTTGATTCGAAAACAGAGGAACTTGCATATATTGCAGTTTTAGCGTCTTCAAGACTTGAAGGTGGTCTGCCTTTCCATGTTAAACATGCAAAATCTCTTGGAGCAACAAGGGAAGAAATAATAAGTGCTGTTTTAATCGGATTACCAGCCGTAGGTAATATAGTAATTCAATCATTACCAATAGCAATTAATGCGTATGATAGTGAATAAATATGGAGAATTTATTTTAGTTTCAAGTATTATTTTTATAGAATAAAATAATATTATATTAAAATAATAATATTTATAAAATATTACAGGTAACTAGATAATTTTTTAACGAATATTTTATGTAAATTTAGATTAATAATGATTTTAAACGACATATAATTACAGAATAATTGATGTATTTTGTTATAAAACATCAATATATAGATGAAAATGTATTACGAAAATACGTGAAATTATGTTGGAATATGGTAGAATATAAGTGGGTATAAAAATAGGGTATAAAAAATATGGTTTGTGAGAGATGGTAATCACCAAAAAAGGCTGAGTAGTTAATACTTAAGCCTTTTTTTGATATTGAATTATATGATTGTCAAATATTTAACTTATTATATGAATATAGAGCGATTTTGATATAAAGAATTACAAAATTCGCTATGCTTAAAGTGTTACACAATTTTATTAGAATTATTAGTTTTATATGAATTAAATATATAATAAATAATAAAAAGGATAACTTGTATAAGGGAATCAAGTTATCCTGAATACTGATTTGTTGTATATTTATTTAATAGGAGAACAATTAATATGAATTGTTTATAATATTATAATAAAGGATAATTGTGGCAATATTATGTCAATTAAAAAAAGATTTCTATTAAAATTATTAGAAGATTAAGTACTAGTATACTTTATTCAAATAAAATGAAAATAGTGAATAAATTGCATAATTCAACAAAATATGCTATCATATATCTATGTTATGTATAGAGAATAATTACTATGTAGATGAGGAGTGTGGGTATTTTATGAATATAAACAATGAACTTAAGGAAGTTATAAATGATAAATTGAAGAGAAATTCTGAGGTTGAATTTATCGCAGGATTGAAAGATATAACTTTATCTGATATTGATTATATTGAGAAGTTATCTGCAGTTAAAAATTTAAAATCAAAATTAAATTATCAAATTGTGGATAATACATATATAAAAATTGATTGCTCGTTGTAAAAAATATAGAGTTAAGTATTTTAATTAATTTTATATAAAGAATTATATTTTTGTATATGAGTATTATAATAAAGGGACTTAATAACATAAGCGAATGATTTTTACCCCTATAGGATAGAAAATTAAATTTTATCCTATAGGGGTATTTAGCGTTAGTAGCTTTATTTATGCTCTCCTTGATTTTATCTATTTTGTTTAATTAATTGCATAACCAAAAGCTGCGCGTGGAAGAATACATTTATTAGAAGGAAGTTAGGAGGTGAATTTATGGAAAAGCAACATCTGGCACCAAATGAGACAATGCAAGTTCATGAAATGCTAAACTTCAAAACTATCTGCATGACTACATCAAAAATGATGGAAGGTGTAGTTTTTGATCAAGATCTAAAGGCATTATTAGAGAAGGATGTGCAACAATCTATAGCAGCAATAAGTAACTTACAAAATTTATTAAAAAAAGCTCCTAAAATAAGATGAGCATTTTGTATATAAATTGTTTGTAAAAATGCTAGAAAACAAAGGAGGGAAAATTATGATTAATGATTATTTAGAAATAAGAAATGCAGAGGGAATGCCTAAACTTGTGGATGCGAATATGTCTCTAGGTTTTTTATTAAATGCCAAAAGTGGTGTAAGAAATTGTGCAATTGCATTGACTGAGGCAACAACTCCAGAAGTTAGAACTGTTCTAAAGAATCAGTTAAATGATGCAATTCTTATGCATGAACAAATATCAAATCTTATGGTAGAAAAAGGTTGGTTTCATCCTACAAACCTAGAAAAGCAATTTCAAATGGATATTGAATCATCTACAACAATATCTCAAATTGCTAGTTTGGATTTATTTCCTGGAGACACAAGTAGAAGTGGTATGTTTGCAACACTAGAAAAATAAAAAAGGAGGTAATTATTTAATGAAGGCTGTAACATTTCAAGGAATAAAGAATGTAAAAGTTAAAGAAGTCAAAGATCCTAAAATTCAAAAGGCTGACGATATTATCGTTAAGCTTACAAGTACAGCAATATGTGGTTCTGATTTGCACTTAATTCATGATATGGTTCCAAACTTACCACAAGATTATATCATAGGACATGAACCAATGGGAATTGTTGAAGAGGTAGGACCAGAAGTTACGAAATTGAAAAAAGGTGATAGAGTAATAGTGCCTTTTAATGTAAGTTGTGGAGAGTGTTTTTATTGTAAACATGATTTAACATGTATGTGCGATAATTCAAATCCTAATGGAGAAAATGGAGGGTTTTTTGGATATTCAGATACATTTGGAGGATATCCAGGAGGCCAGGCAGAGTATATGAGAGTGCCTTATGCTAATTTTACTCCTTTCAAAATTCCAGAAGATTGTGAAGTAGAGGATGAAAAATTATTATTGATGTCAGATGCAATGGGAACTGCTTATTGGAGCGTAGAAAATGCTGGGGTTAAGAAAGGTAATACTGTTATTGTGTTAGGGTGTGGACCTGTAGGACTGCTAGCACAAAAGTTCTGCTGGATGCACGGTGCAGAGAGAGTAATAGCTGTTGACTATATCGATTATAGGTTAGAGCATGCAAGGAGACATAATAAAGTTGAAACTGTTAATTTCGAACAACATGAGAATACAGGGGAATATCTAAGAGAAATCACTCATGGTGGAGCGGATGTAGTAATAGACTGTGTTGGAATGGATGGAAAAATGACACCAATGGAGTTTTTAGGATCAGGTTTAAAACTTCAAAGTGGATCATTAGGTGGATTTGTTATAGCTACTCAGGCAGTGAGAAAAGGTGGAATGATTCAAGTTACCGGAGTTTATGGAGGAAGATATAACGCATTTCCTTTAGGAGATATAATGAATCGTAATATTAATATAAGAACAGGTCAAGCTCCAGTTATTCCATATATGCCAACACTTTATAAATTACTTGCTGAAGGAAAAGTAGATCCAAGTGATATTATTACTCACAGATTGCCCCTTGATCAAGCGCCATATGGATATGAAGTATTTGATACAAAAACTGACGGATGTATTAAAGTTGTTCTAAAGCCATAGGAAAAGTTTATTTATTAAGGAGGGTAAAAAATATGAATGATCAAAGTATTGCACCAAATGAAACTATGCAGTTGCATGAAATACTAACATTCAAAAATACATGTTTAACTAAAGCTCTTACTATGTCACCATTAGTTTCGGATGAAGAATTAAAATCAATATTGCAACAAGAGGTATCTGTATCAGAAAAACATATTGAAGAGTTGAGAAGTCTTATGGAGAAATCTAATATTGCGTCTTCAGAAGAATAAATATTTAATTTTAGAAAGGAGAGGGAATTATGAATGGATTAATAGAAAATCTTACAGGAATGAGTAAAATGACTGATCAAGTTATAGCTACTGACTTTCTAATTTCGGCCAAGAGCGGAGTACAAAATTATGCAGTTGCGATAACAGAATCAATTTCATTAGAAGTTAGAACTATATTAAAGAAGCAATTACAAGATGCAATTCAAACTCATGAAAAAATATCAAATTACATGATGGAGAAAGGCTATTACAACGCTTATGACTTAGGCGAGCAGTATAAGGTAGATATGGAAACAACAGATACAACGTTGGGTCTTACAAAGAATTTAAAGTGATTTAGAGAACATATGTGACTCAATATAATAAAATATGATAGAAAAAAAGAATGACTTATTTAGGGGAATAAGCCATTCTAAAATACTATTTATAAGTATTTTTAAATTAGGGTTAATAATAATGCTTTAACTACTTTACAAATATTATTATAATAGATTTATGTTACAGAAATGTTACAGAATGATAAATTTATTATAAATAATCAATAAAAAGTTGATTAAGAAAATTAAAATTTTAGTAATAAGGGGGAGTACAACTGATGTATTCGCATGAGATTGACTATAAGGTAAAAGGTGACGATATACAATATGTAGAAATTGAACTTGATCCCACAGAAACTGTGATAGCAGAGGCTGGAGCAATGATGATGATGGACCCAAACATACAAATGGAAACTATATTTGGAGATGGATCAAAACAAAGTGGAAGCAGTTTTATGAATAAAATTTTTTCAGCAGGAAAAAGAGTGCTGACTGGTGAAAGTTTGTTTATGACTGCATTCACAAATTCGGGAGCATTAAAAGAAAAAGTTTATTTTGCGGCACCTTATCCAGGAAAAATAATTCCTATGGACTTGAGTTTATTAGGAGGAAAATTAATATGTCAAAAAGATGCTTTTCTATGTGCAGCTAAAGGTGTATCTGTAGGAATAGATTTTAAGAAAAAGTTAAGTGTAGGTTTTTTTGGAGGTGAAGGGTTCATACTCGAAAAATTAGAAGGAGATGGCTTAGCTTTTATACATGCGTGTGGTGCAATAGTTGAAAGAAACTTATTGCCTGGAGAAACATTAAAAATAGATACTGGATGTTTAGTTGCTATGACTAAAGATGTACATTATGATATACAATTTGTAGGTGGAATTAAGAATACGTTATTTGGTGGGGAAGGAGTATTCTTTGCAACTGTAACAGGACCAGGAAAGATATGGGTTCAAAGCTTGCCATTTAGCAGACTTGCAGAACGTGTATTTGCAGCAGCTCCAACTTCGGGCGGAAAAAATAGAGAAGAAGGTAGTGTACTTGGAATGCTTGGAAATATTTTAGACGGAGATAATTAGAAGGAAAATTGATTTATATTGGTTTATATATGATGGTAGTAACATAGGTTATTTATGATTCAATAACTTATGTTATTTTTTTATTAAAACAATTAGAAGTTTGTCACAAATTAGGGTTAAAAACTATATCTTTATATATTATAATTAAGAAGGGATAAATTAGGTAAATAATAATAAGTTATATAATAAAGAAAATAAAAGGCACTTTACAGTTGATAATCATTATCATATAATAAGTAAAAGAAAGGAGTGGATCTATATATGAATGAGAAAAATAAAGATTTAACTAAAAATAAATTAATCGGAAAAGATCTATTAAAATATATTGGACCAGGAATTTTAGTTACAGTAGGTTTTATAGATCCAGGAAATTGGGTATCAAACATTGCAGCAGGATCTAATTATGGCTATAAGTTGCTTTGGATTGTTACTCTATCAACAATAATGCTTATAATATTACAACATAATGCTGCTCACTTGGGTATAGTAACAGGATTATGTATTTCGGAAGCAATTAATAAACATATAAATAAATTTTTAGGACGAGCAATTACAATAACAGCGATGTTAGCAGCAGTAAGTACTGCTATGGCAGAAATATTAGGAGCAGCAATAGCTTTGGACATGTTGTTTAATATTCCATTAAAATTAGGTGCATTAATTTCTGCGTTAGTAATTACATTTATGCTATTTTCCAATTCGTATAAGAAAATAGAAAAAGTAATAATTGGATTTGTATCAATTATAGGAATATCATTTATATTTGAAACTTTCTTAGTTAATATAAATTGGGGAGAAGCAATACGTAGTGCAGTTGTACCTAGTATTCCAGTAAATTCCCTACCAATAATAATGAGTGTATTAGGGGCTGTAGTTATGCCACATAATTTATTTTTACATTCAGAAGTAATCCAGAGTAGAAAATGGAATTTAAAAGATAAATCCATATTAGAGAGGCAATTAAAGTATGAATTTATGGATACAATGTTATCTATGATAATTGGATTTATAATAAATAGTGCTATGATTTTAGTTGCAATAACATTTTATAATAATAATGTTCAGGTTACCGAACTTGAACAAGCTCAAACAATGTTAAAACCATTGCTTGGAAATTCAGCTTCGATAATATTTGCTATAGCATTGCTTTTTGCTGGATTAGCATCATCAGTTACAGCTGGTATGGCTGGAGGATCAATATTCGCTGGTTTATTTGGAGAAGAATATGATATAAACAGTAAAAGCAGTAAGATAGGAGTATTAATAACTATATTGGTTGCACTAGTTATAATATTTTTTGTTAGCAATCCATTTGAGGGATTACTTTATTCCCAAATGCTATTAAGTATACAATTACCAGTAACAATTTTCACTCAAATATATTTAACATCATCAAAGAAAGTAATGGGAAAATATAAAAACACTACATTAGAAAAGATTGTTTTATGGAGTATTGCAGGAATAGTTACTATTTTAAATATTATGCTATTAGTAAGTTCGTTTTAAAACAATTTAGAATTCATAGTTGTAAGGGGAGCAGTTATGCTCCCTTTTCCATTTTGGGGAAACTGCTCATTAAGGAAAAGGCTCGATAAAGTATAATGAAAATAGTTTTATTTTTGTAGTAAATCGACTTGAAAAGTATGGTAAAATTAGAATTAAATAAGTATTGTAGAAATAATAATTTCTGAAAGGAACTGATATTAAATGAAAATTTTAGCATATAGTCATAGGCGTGATGAAACACAGTATTTTAAAGAATTTAGTAAAAAGTATAATGTTGAAGTTGTTCTATGTAATGAAGAACCAAATTTAGAAACAGCACCCCTTGCAAAAGGTTTTGATTGTATCAGTATAATTACAACAAATATAAACTCAGAATTAGTTGAAAAATTTCATGAGTTAGGTGTTAAATTTATATCAACAAGGACTATAGGGTATGATCATATAGATTTGAAAAAGGCTAAGGAACTTGGAGTTCGCGTAGGAAATGTAACGTATTCAACAAATAGTGTAGCAGATTATACTATAATGCTAATATTAATGGCAATTAGAAAAGTTAAACTTATAATGGAAAGAAGCAATGTGCAAGACTTTTCTTTAAGAGGTATTCAAGGTAAGGAATTACCTAACTTGACTATAGGTGTTGTAGGCACAGGAAAAATAGGGAGGACTGTTATCAGTCATTTAAGTGGTTTTGGTTGCAAAATATTAGCACATGATATATATAAAAATGATGAAGTGAAATCAAATGCTAAGTATGTAGACTTGGACAATCTATTTAAATATAGTGATATTATAACATTGCATATGCCGGCTACAGATGATAATTATCATATGATTAATAAGAAAGCTATTAAATTAATGAAAGATGGAGTCTTTATTATTAATACTGCCCGTGGATCATTAATTAATACAAATGATTTGATACAAGGAATTGAAAGTAAGAAGATAGGTGGAGCTGCTTTAGATGTAACTGAACAGGAATCTAATATTTATTATAGTGATCTAAAGGGAGAAACTTTAAAAAATAGAAATTTAGCTATTCTAAAGTCTTTTCCTAATGTAATAATAACACCTCATGCAGCTTTTTACACAGATCAAGCAGTAAGTGATATGATTGAAAATTCAATAAGAAGCTGCATATTATTCTCAGAAAATAAAGAGAATCCATGGGAGATAAATATATAGCATTATAAATATAAGTTACAATACATAAATCGCTCTTTCTTGCTAAAACTATTAATATTTCAGATTAATAAAATAGTAAGGAGAGATGAAATATGTTTGATAAAATTCAATTACCATATGCATTTGATGCATTAGAACCATATATAGATGCAGAAACAGTTGAAACACACTATAGCAAGCATCTTCAAAAATATGTAGATAACTTAAATTCCCTTATAAAAGGCTATGAGCAGTATACAGAAGGTAAATCCTTAGATCAATTGTTAGCAAGTGTGAACGAATTGCCAGAAGAAATTAGGCAAGGAGTGATAGATCAAGGTGGAGGAGTATCAAATCATAATTTATATTTTGCACTTCTTTCACCAACTCCAAAGAAAGCCCCAGAAGGAAAGCTATTAGAAGAAATATATAATACATTTGGAGATTTAGACACTCTAAAAACTGAAGTGAGCAATGCTGCTATAGGCCAATTTGGATCTGGTTATGGTTTTTTGGTTAAAGACAAAGAAGGAAAATTATCAGTAAGGAATACGCTAAATCAGAATTCACCTGCAATGAATGGATTTGTTCCAATTTTAACTATAGATGTATGGGAACATGCTTATTATTTAAAGTATAAAAATCTAAGAGCAGACTATGTAAAAAATATATGGAACTTAATAGATTGGGAAAAAGTTGAAGGCTTATATTTAAATTATACGATTTAAATACTTTTAATGATAAAAAGTAAGACTAGAGAGTTGAATTATTTCTCTAGCCTTATTGTACATTTTAAGAAACAGATGAAGTTTATTTTCTAGCTAATACAATGAATCATTATAAAAATAAGGTTTCCAATTGTTATAAATCTTTTCACTCCTTATGCAGTAGGTAATGTCATTCAAGTTTGAAAGATAATCTAAAAGGTCAAGCTTGCTGCTAAAGGAATCAGAGAAAGCTTTAAGAGCATCGGGAATTGATTTAGCAGATAAATTAAAAGTTTCAAGTGGATCAGAATCATTGTCACTGTTTCTGTTTAAAGATATAATTTTATAAGCATCGTTACTTGCTTCTTCTACTAATTCGTTTATATCTCTTTTTAAATTTATATCATATTCGCTTGGATAAGCTATTTCTAAGTTAATTCTATAACAAATATTTCTAGCTTTTACGCAAGGCATTTCACTAGTAATTTCGTTATCATCCAAATAACCTACTGTTTTAGTTACAACATCTTCTTTGATATTAGGTATATCGATTGATGCTAAAGTTTTAGTGTAAACATCTCTGGTACCATTTACGGAATATTCTTTTTCATTATTTAGCAATGTTGTTGTATCATTTCTATTTAAATCTAGGCAATCATTGCATTTTTCTTCTGATTCAGAATCAGATCTATAGCATATGAAAGAATCTATTCTTCTTAAATCTAATCCGAAATAGACCCAATTTCTACGGAACCATCTAAAACCAGATACTGTACGTCTGTTAACACTTAATAAGAAAGTCCAATAGTTATTTCCATTCTCTTCCCAGATATATGTGTATTTATAAAGACAAAATCTTATAGAGTTAGAACTAACAGCTTTAGCATTTACACCACCGCTAACTCCGACTTTTTGAACTCCAGAATCATTTTTTCTTGGGACATAATTAGGTGGTGGAGATTTAGGTGCTCCAGGAGGATTGAATACACCACCGCCAGGGTAATTAAAATTTGGAGAATCATCATAGTCAAAATTAGGCGGATTAAAATTAAAGTTAGGTGGATAGTTTCCTATAGGTAGAAAACCTCCACTATTGGGTGTAAAAGGTGCACGTTTTTTTTCAGCAGATTCATCTAAAATTGGTGAAAATTCAAAGTTATGAAAGTCTTGAAAGTTCATAGTATCGTCACTAATGAACTCATTATCAATTAACATTTATATTTTACTCCTCAGAAATTAGTTATAAATAATATATTCATAAGAGTTTCAGATTGTTATAATTTACGTTAATATAATGTTTATATTTTTATATAATTTAATATGCTAATAGCTAATTTCAAAATCAATATAAGACGTATTAGGTAATTTTTCATCTACAATTTCATAGGCCAAGTTTATCCAATTTTCACATGTATTGAGGATTATCCCGTCGTTAGTTACAACATGATCCAATTTATTTAGAATGACATCTGCATTTGGAATAAGAATAACTTCTATATCAAAATTGTATTTATGCAGAATTTCTAATATTCTTGATTTCAATCTTCCTGTATTAGAAACAGGAGAGTCAAGATAAAAGATAGCCTTACGTATCTTCATTTCATCTAATTTTTTACCAATCAAATCTATTGCTGTATCCGTTTTATCGATTAACTTATATGTTCCACGAAGTCCAGCTAAATCGCGGAGAGTTCCGTCCATACATTTAATTAGTGTTGAGTTAGACAAAGCTACTTCAAGAGTAATAATTATATTAAGACCATCAATATGTAGCGTGCTATTTTCGTATTTATCTAATATTTTACGCTTCTGCCTGCTAATAATATCTTCGTAAGAAGATATGCTTCTTTTTAAAGCTAATCTTTGCCTAGCAGAAAATAGAAAATGATTTCCTACAAATTCAACACTTTTATCTATACTATACCCTTGATTTATTAAGTAATAGATATCCTTTTGAGCTTTTTTTAATGATTTTAGGTTTTCTTCATTAAATTCAATTTCGTCAGATGGAACAAAGCCTCTTTTAACTATTTGTGTCATATAAATATACCTCCGAAAGTACTATTTATATCTATATAATTGTTAAGATTTCTATAAATATATCTTGAATTATAACATATTTATGTAAAAATAATACAAGTAAATTATACGTGATATAATGAAATAATTACTTTTAGGGAGAGTATAGTAGATGGGAGTTAAAAAATATAGCTACAGAAATTCTGCTGATAGGAATTATTCCTAGATCAGAAATCTGTAGCTATATTATCATTAAATAAAGTGGAAACAACCTGCTGCTTGGAATCTTCAGCGATATTTTCATAGATTTTCGGAACAAAATATTTATGATTTCGGTAAGTTACCACATAAATTTAGTTTTAGATTTATACTATGAAATATATCCCAACTAGAAACTGGAACAAAAGTATGTTATTCATTTCGGCGAGTTATATGCATAAGTTCAGGTTTTAGTTGGGTTATCTATAAGTATATAATTAACAATTAGTTTAATTAAAATCTAGGAATGTCTAAGATAGCGCCTCTATTTCCTGATGTAACAAGAGCAGCGTATCTTGCTAGATAACCTGTAGTTATTTTTGGGTTTCTTGGTTTCCAATTTGCTTTTCTTCTTGCTAATTCTTCATCGCTAACTAAGAAGTTAATAGTGTTAGCATTAATATCAATTTGGATGATATCTCCATCCTCAACTAATGCTATGTTACCACCTACTGCTGCCTCTGGAGAAACGTGTCCGATTGAAGCACCTCTGCTAGCGCCACTAAAACGTCCATCTGTTATAAGAGCAACGGAGCTTCCGAGACCTCTTCCTGCAATTGCAGAAGTTGGATTAAGCATTTCTCTCATACCAGGGCCTCCTTTAGGTCCTTCGTATCGTATAACAACAACATCTCCTTCAACAATTTTTCCTGTATTTATGGCTTCAAGTGCATCTTCTTCGCAATCAAATACTTTAGCTGGACCTTCATGCTTTAACATTTCTGGTACAACAGCTGAACGCTTAACGACACATGAATCAGGCGCTAGATTTCCTTTAAGAACTGCGATTCCACCAGTTTGACTATATGGATTTTCGACTGGTCTAATAACTTCAGGATTTTTATTTATACATCCTTCAATGTTTTCGCCAACAGTTTTTCCTGTACATGTTATAAGGTTAGTTTTTAATAAACCAAGTTTATTTATTTCATTCATAACAGCGTAAATTCCACCAGCGTCATTTAAATCTTCAATATAAGTGTGTCCTGCAGGGGCAAGATGACAAAGATTCGGTGTCTTTGCACTAATTTCATTAGCTATATCAACATTTAAATCAAAGCCAACTTCATGTGCAATTGCAGGCAAATGCAACATACTATTGGTGCTACATCCAAGAGCCATGTCCATAGTCATAGCATTCATAAATGCATCTTCTGTCATAATATCTCTTGGTCTTATGTTCTTTTCAAGTAATTCCATGATTTTCATACCAGCATGCTTTGCGAGTTTTATTCTTTCTGAATAAACTGCAGGGATTGTACCATTTCCTTGAAGCCCCATACCAAGTACTTCTGTTAAGCAGTTCATACTATTTGCAGTATACATTCCTGAACAAGAACCACAAGTAGGGCATACGTTATTTTCATATTCATCTAATTTTTCAGCTGTAATTTTTCCAGCATTGTAAGCTCCAACAGCTTCAAACATACTTGATAAGCTTGTCTTGCATCCGTCAACTTTTCCAGCAAGCATTGGTCCGCCACTTACAAAAATTGTAGGAATATTAACTCTTGCCGCAGCCATTAGAAGGCCAGGAACATTTTTATCACAATTAGGAACCATCACTAATGCATCAAAGGCATGAGCCATTGCCATAGCTTCAGTAGAATCTGCAATTAGATCTCTTGTAACTAATGAATATTTCATTCCTTCGTGTCCCATAGCAATACCATCACAAACAGCAATTGCAGGAAAGACAATTGGAGTACCTCCAGCCATTGAAACTCCCATTTTTACAGCTTCAACTATTTTGTCCAAATTCATATGGCCAGGAACGATATCATTTTGTGAGCTTACGATACCTATAAGAGGCCTTTCCGTTTCTTCTTTTGTTAGACCTAAGGCACTAAGTAATGAACGTTGAGGTGCACTTTTTGAGCCTTTTGTTATTACATCACTTCTCATAGCATATTCTCCTTACATATATTTATAATTATCGCGTTGTATGTTCTAATTATAAGTTGTATGATGTCTGTTGTCAATTGCAAGATAAGATTAAAATAAAAAGTGCTATTTCTATAAATATAAAGAATTAGCACTTTATCTTATTCATTTGGTATACCTAAATCTTTCATTGCTCTAATAATATGAATTTTCATGGCAGTTTTTGCGCCTTCAGCATCTCTAGCCTCCAGAAATTCCATTATCATGCGATGATCATTTAAAGTATTTTGAAGAATTGATTTATTTTCATCGGATAAAATAACACCATTATCAATTGCTTTATATAATATAGGCATCAGCTTATTCATAAATTCATTATGAGTGGCTTTTGCAATAGATTTATGGAATGATCTTTCTACCTCGGTTCGATCTTCATTATTTAAGATCATTTCTTCTTCGAGTCTTCCGTAATATAATATTCTTTCTAATTCTTTATCAGTAGCGCGTTTAGCAGCATAGTAGGCAGTCTCGGGTTCAAAAATTAATCTCATTTCATATAAATCTTTAACATCTAATTTTTGAGTAGAAAGATTCTCTAATCCCATGCTTTCAGTAATGTTTTTTATTTCTGATACAAATGTGCCTTTGCCTCGCCTAATTTCTAAAATATTGTGAGCAACTAAAATACGGATGGCCTCTCTTAGAGTAGTTCTACTTACTTTTAATTCAGTAGAAAGCTCATTTTCATTTGGTAGTTTATCACCAATATTAAATTTTTTATCTATAGTAATCATCGCTAGTATATCATCAGCAACACTTTCTGATAAGCTTTTTTCTTTTCGTGGCATAAACAAACCTCCTTTTAGGTTATGTTTATATAATATAATAAAAAAATCTAGCTTTCAAGGGTGATGTCTGATGTCTTATGATTAAAGATTCCTATAAATACAAAATAAAGCTCGTTGGAGCGATTCCAACGAGCACATAAATAAAATTAGATTTGGTTTTCAGCGATAAATGTAGCACAGTCTGTTTCTTGAGTATCGCTAGCATTTCTAGGTTGCACTTCTATTTGTTGTGCGCAACAGTGATCACCTGACATATAATATTGACATGTATTAACAACACATTTGATTCCTTGGTTTGGTGAGTCCATTTTTTCTGGTTTCATAGCTGTTACCTCCTAATAATATTATTTTAATTAACAATAATATTATTAGTTAATGGAACTTTTTTATACGAAAAAATATAAGTTATATTTTTCAAAAAATGACTAAAGATATTTTATTTATTACTTTAAAAAATGTATTTGTTATCTTTTCATGCCACTAATTGTTCATTGATACGATTACATAGTTATAGTAATATATAATTAACAAATAGATTAGGAGGGGTACATATGACATTTGTAATAATAACAGTATTTGTAATTTATTCAATGGTACGTAAACCAAGTACCGCATCCAATAAAGAAAAATAGATTTTTATATAATCAAAATTGTAAAGTTTAATAAAAAATAAATATATAATTTAATAGTAGAAAGAGTAGTTTAAACGCTGCTCTTTTTTTAGTGTTAAGGAATAAAGTGTGTGATTAATAATTTTACAATGAAGAAATTCTATAATATACATATATAATGGCTAAATAAATGCTATGAATTTAAGTTAGTAATAGCATATAAATAGGAATGACAATTAAGCTAAGAATAGTTGTTATGATTGTATTTACCGTAGCATACTCATAATCTGCATTATATCGTTTAGATACTATTGCTGTATTAGTCATGACAGGCATTGCGGCTTGAATAACAAATACTTCTTTCATAAGTAAGGGAGTATTTGCAAAATTACATAATAACAAAATTAATATTGGAGAAATGATAAACCTTCCTAAAATTATTGCCAGCATGTCCCAACTAAATCTAAATTCTTTGAAATTAACAGAGTGAATTGTTATCCCTATAAACAACATAGCTAATGGTGTTGTTAAATTGCCGAAATATTTGCAAGTATCTAGAACAAACTTTGGAAGATGAATATCTAGTAATATAAGTAAAACAGCAAAAGTAAAGCTTAATAAAGGAGGTGACATGATACGTTTTATTGTATCAAAGGAAAATATATTGGCATTGGTAGAGTCGCCATCACGACTAATTTCATATACACCGAGAGTCCAGAAAAAAGTAGTATTTGCTATGTAGTATAATAACACGTTCGGGATACTTTTTTCACCAAATAAAGCCATATTCACCGGAAGACCAATAAATATAGAATTAGATACAAAAAACATTGATCTAAAGGTACCAATTCGTTTCTTTTCCACTTTAATAGCTTTAGAAACAATTACGGCAATTATATAACCAATAGCCATGGAGGTAAATGGCGCGAATAATCCACCACCAAGACTCAATAGTTTCTCTTTATCAAAGCTTTCTGTAAATTGTGAAATCATGAGGCAGGGGATAGCAAGATTGCACACTAATCTTGAAAAAAGCTTTGAAGTTTTTTCATCAAACCAGCCTTTATGAGATAAAAAGAATCCAGTAGAAATCATGAGAACTATACTGAATACACTTCCTAATGCATTAAAAATAACCATTATAAATTCTCCTTTAATATATTTTTTAACTAATTGAATTAAAGAATAATGGATTACACTTTGACTTATATAATGCAATCCTTTGATAAAATGTTTTTCAAATGTTTTAAATCATTGTCTATGTGGTTGTACATAGCTTTATATGCTTTTTCTTCATCTCTCTTTTTAATATAATGAAATATCTCAAGATGATGATTGAAAATATCCATATTACGCTCAGGTTCATAAACATCTATAGATCTATAAAAATAAGTGAGAGAACTCAAATCTTTACTCAATTTTTTTAGATGATTATTTTGGCTGAAATCTAAGATTAAATCATGAAATTTAGTATTTAGTTCAATAATACTTTTAGTAAGTGTATCATCAAAGCTTTCTATGTTTTTTTGAATTTTTACTAATATCTTTTCAATTTCATCTAATTCTTTATTAGATGCTTTAAGAGCAGTTAATTTTGCAGCTTGAGATTCTAAAGCTTGGCGACATTCATAAATATTTTCGATGTCTTCTTTGGTTGGCTTATAAATTGTAATTTTTGATTTATCTCCAATAACAAGTAGTCCATCTTTTTCTAAAGAACGTATGGCTTCTCTTACTGGACTTCTGCTTATTTGAAATTCGCTAGCAAGTTTGGATTCATAAATCCTATCTCCAGGCTTTAGAATGCCATTAAATATCATAGATTTTATAGAATTATAAGCTTGATCATAGTAAGAAGGCGCTTTTTCAATTTTATATTTTTCCATTACTTTATCCTCCTACATATTGTGTTAAAACGATTAATTAATTTCAATATTTATACAATGTATACTGTCGACAAATTAATTTTAGTATAATCTATAAATACCAAATAATCAATATAATTGAAATCAAATTGTACAAATAAATAAAAAACCTGGTGAATTAAATTTTAATAATCTACCAGGTCAGATAATTATATTAGCCTATTTTATTTATCTTCTTCTATGGTGTTTTTTATGTTCAACTAGATCGATAGCGCCAAGAACCATGTGAGCTGCGCCAAACCCAACAACTCCAGCAGCGATAACTGGTGCCATTTCTACTGCCACCATAGCTGCACCTACACCTGTTACAACTGTACCTAATGCAGTTGGTATTGCTCCTTCTCGAATTCTCATATTCATTCCTCCTTTAAACTAATAGAGTATAGTAATACTAACATTTTTTTATTTAAGATTTATTATTTGCATTAATAATTTTCCATCTAAAAATATTTTTATACTAAATAATGATTTATAAAAAATATTAAATTATCTGATTTATAAATTTTATTTATCTTCAGTTTGCTTATCATATGCTATGAGGCATACTGGAGGATTATGGTGTTCATTTATTTTATTTTCCATTTGTCTTATGAAATATATATCTTCTGTAGATAAATCACTGAATTCATTATCAAATTTACTGCTATCATTACTCATATTATCACTCCTTTCATAAGTATAGTATGGATAGGTAGAAAGATTTTAATCTGAAAATAATAAAGTAATAAGCTTTTTATTATATGTTTTATATCGGTGTATATATTTTTTCAGCGTGGCAAAGATAATTTTAATAAATCATAAAAGGAGTGTTGTTTATATGTTATCTACAATAAAAGCCAACAATTTAATAAATGAAAAATCTCCTTATTTATTGCAACATGCTAATAATCCAATAAATTGGTATTCATGGAGTGAGGAAGCATTTGCAAAAGCTAAAGAGGAAGATAAGCCTATTTTTTTATCAATTGGGTATTCAACTTGTCACTGGTGTCATGTAATGGCTCATGAATCATTTGAAGATGAAGAAATTGCAGAAATTATGAATGATAGTTTTATTGCAATTAAAGTGGACAGAGAGGAAAGACCAGATATTGATAGTGTATATATGACAGTTTGCCAAGCCTTAACCGGCCATGGAGGTTGGCCGCTTACAGTGATAATGACTCCAGATCAAAAACCATTTTTTGCAGGTACTTATTTTCCTAAAAAGGCTAAATATAATATGCCAGGACTTATGGATATTTTAAATTCAATAAATAAGCAATGGAAGGATAATAAGGATAAGCTTATATCATCTGGTGATAGTATTTTATCAGAACTTGGCAGCTATTTTGATGGTGAAAGAAGCAAAATGAAGTTGACATCTAAAACATTAAAAAATGGATATAATCAAATTTCACATGCTTTTGAGGAAAAGTATGGAGGATTTGGCGATGCACCTAAATTTCCGACGCCTCATATTATAATGTTTTTGCTTAGGTATTATAAATCCCATAAAGAAATTAAAGCTTTAGAAATGGCTGAAAAAACTTTGATTTCTATGTATAGAGGTGGAATATTTGATCATATAGGTTTTGGCTTTTCAAGATATTCTACGGATAGTAAGTGGTTGGTACCACATTTTGAAAAGATGCTTTATGATAATGCTTTGCTTGTCATTGTATATTTAGAGGGATACGAGGTTACAAGAAATGAGATTTACAAAGAGGTTGCAACAAAAGTGCTAGAATATGTATTTAGAGAACTTACTAGTAAAGATGGTGGATTTTACTGTGCTGAGGATGCAGATAGTGAAGGTGAAGAGGGAAAATATTATGTGTTTGAACCTTTAGAAATTTTAAGTGTTTTAGGAGAAGAAGATGGTACATATTTTAATGATTATTTTGACATAACTTCTGATGGGAACTTTGAGGGCAAGAGCATTCCAAATTTAATAAAAAATAAAAACTTTCATAAGTCAGATGATAGGATAAAGTTACTTAGTGAACAAATACTTCAATATAGAAGTGACAGAACGGAACTACATAAAGATGATAAAATCCTAACTTCATGGAATGGACTTATGATAGCTGCACTTGGAAAAGCCTATAAAGTTCTTGAGGATGAAAGATACTTTGAATATGCTAAAAAGGCAGTAGAATTTATTTTTAATAACTTGATTGATGAAAATGGAAGACTTCTCGCAAGGTATAGAGATGAGGATTCACGTCATAAAGCTTATTTGGATGACTATGCTTTTCTTTGTTTTGGACTTATAGAGCTTTATGAAAGTAGCTATGATATTGAGTTTTTAAATAAGGCGATTGAAATAAATAAGGATATGATTAACTTATTTTGGGATAATGAAAAAGATGGATTTTTCCTTTATGGTGAGGATAGTGAAAAATTAATTGCTAGACCTAAGGAACTTTTTGATGGCGCTATGCCTTCAGGAAATTCTGTTGCAGCTTATAATTTAATAAAGCTTGCAAGACTTACTGGAGATTTAACTCTTGAAGAAATGGCAGAGAAACAATTTAATTTTATTTGTGGCTCAGTATTTAATGAAGAAATAAATCATTCATTTTTTTTAATGGCGGCATCATTTGCTTTAAATGAATCACAAGAATTAGTATGTGTTACTAATGATAAAGGTGAAGAAGAAAAAATTAAGGATTTATTAAGTGAAAGATCTCTTTTCAATTTAACAACAATAATTAAGAATGATGAAAATAGAAATAAAATAGAGAAGCTAGCACCATTTCTTAAGGAATATGATCTTATAAATGAAAAATCTACATATTATTTATGTAAAGGAAAATCGTGTATGGCTCCAGTAAATGATATTGATGAATTGAGAAAAATGTTATCTAAATTATAAGGAGATGAATAATTAATCTAAAATTAAGATTTATTTAAGTTGTTATAAGACCGAGTTTTAGTATAATAATTCCAAGGAGAGGATAAATTTATGATAAATATATGCAATATAACAAAAAGTTATAATGGAAATTATAATGCGGTAAGCAATTTAAATTTGGAAATCAAGGATGGAGAAATATATGGATTATTAGGACCTAATGGGGCGGGAAAGACAACAACTATTAAAATGATAACTGGAATAATAGCGCCTACATCGGGAAAGATTGAAATTAATGGAATTGATATTAGTAAAGAGCCAGTTAGAGCAAAAGAGCAATTTGGTTATGTCCCAGATAGCCCGGATATGTTTTTAAGATTAAGTGGAATGGAATATTTAAATTTCATGGCTGATGTTTATGGGGTTTCAAAGGAAGAAAGATTATCAAGGATAAGAGAAATATCAAAAAGGTTTGAAATGGAGTTGGCATTAGGAGATAAGATACATTCATATTCTCATGGTATGAGACAAAAGGTAGTTCTTATGGGAGTTTTGATTCATAAGCCAAAAGTTTGGATTTTAGATGAACCGATGACAGGTTTAGATCCAAAATCAGCATTTACATTAAAAGAAATGATGAGAGAACATGCTGATGAAGGAAATACCGTGATTTTTTCTACACATGTGTTGGAAGTTGCAGAGAAAGTCTGTGATAAAGTCGCGATTATTAATAAAGGGCAATTAATATTTAATGGAACACTAAGCAATATGAGAAAAGAGTTTAAAGAAAATGAATCCTTAGAAGAGATGTTTTTGGAGATGATTCAAGATGAATAGGCTTAAGATAATAACAAAATATTTTATAAGAAATGCATTTGAGGAAATGTTTGCTAGTAGTAAGAAAATGAAACCTGTGTTCGCAGTAATGCTAATGATATTTATTGTAGTAATGCTATCTATGCCTTTTACTGTAATAATAAGTGAAGGCTACGGACCACTTCATGCTATGAGACAGGAAGGAATATTATTATCAATAATACTGTCAATTGGGGAGAGTGTTTCTTTTATCTTTGGAATGTATACAATAATAAATATCTTATACTTTTCAAATGATATTGAAGTTATATTACCACTTCCTTTTAAAAGCAGTGAAATAGTATTTGGAAAGTTTATGGCAGTGTTAATTAATATGTATGTGTATACATCAATGTTAATTTTGCCACTTATAGTCTATGGATTTGTGTCAAAGGCAAGCTTCTTATATTACTTATATGGAATTATAGTGTTATTAATAACTCCTATTGTACCGATGGTATTGGCATCATTAATATGCATGATTCTTATGAGGTTTACTAGCTTATCTAAGCATAAAGATGCATTTAGAGTATTTACAGGGTGTGCATCACTAATTTTGATAGTAGGATTCAATCTTTTTACATCAAGTTCTGGAAGAAGTACAAATTCACAGCAAATGATTCAAAGATTTTCAGATGGAAATAACAGCGCGATAAGTACACTAAATGATATTTTCATAACAAGTAGATTTTCTTCAAATGGGCTATTATATAATAATGACATTAGAGGCTTGCTTAATATACTTATGTCTTTATGCCTAAGTTTAATAATTTTCATAATATATTATTATATAGGAGGAAAGTTATATTTAAAGGGAGTAATAGGTATTTCTGAAACTTATAGCAAGAGGGAAAATATTTTAGAAAACGGTAAGGCAAATAAAATAATAAAAGAAAATTCAAAATTAAAAGCATTAATTATAAAAGATGTTAAAATCTTATTCAGAACTCCTCAATTCTTTATTAATTGCATAGCGATGATGTTTTACATGCCGGCAGTAATGGGTGTTGCATTTTTTTCCGGTGGTAAACTATCAGAGTATAGGTATTTATTAAATAGTAGTCCCAAATGGAATGCGATTACCATAGCAATTGCATTTGTAGGTGGAACGGTATGTATAATGTCAGGTGGAGCAGGTGCAAGTGCACTTTCAAGAGAGGGGAAAGATTTTATTGTATCGAAGTATATTCCTGTGGAATATAAAACTCAGCTATACTCTAAGATTCTTTCGTCATTATTTATAAATGAATTTGGAATGGTTATAGTTGTCTTAGGACTTTTGCTAGTAAATGTAAGTCCTATTATAATATTACTAGGAACAATATCTTCTTTCGGATCAATACTTATGATAACTTTATTAGGATTATATATAGACTTTAGATCACCAAAATTGGAATGGGAAAATGAAAAAGCAATGTTTAAAAATAATTATATACCTCTGTTAATTATGCTTATTATATTTATATTAGGAGCTGGTTTAGTAGCTGCTGCCATAATTCTGAGGAATTATGTGATTATATTTGGAATTTGCATTATTATTTCACTTGTTGGAAGTGGTCTTTTATATAAAGGTTTATTAAAGAATGCTTTTAAAATATATAATGAAAAATAGACAGAATAAGATACAAATGCATTACAAAAATTCGCTTTTTGATTTTGTAATGCATTTTTTATTAAAGTAAATTGGTAATTGAGAAATAAAATGAATGTATGAGAAACAAATTATAATAAAACTGCTGATGTTACAAATAGTAATATTAAACAATAGACTTATAACGACATTTTGAATTAAAGTTAATTTGACACTAACTTAGTGTAATGGTATAATGGTTTACAGAGTGTGAAGGTCACACGAAGGGGTACACCACCTTGGGTGTATTTTTTCGTGTGGCCTTTTTTAGTTATATTAAATATTTAAGAGGTGATTAAATGGTAAAAGTGAATGGAAAAGAGGCAGATAATGCAATTGGATTATCGTTAGAGGACTTTCTTATCAGTGAAGGATATTTAATAGATAAGATTGTAGTTGAGCTAAATGGTGAAATAATGCCAAAATCTCAATATAAGCAGACAAATATTAAAGATGGTGATTCTTTAGAAGTAATTAGCTTTGTTGGAGGAGGCTGATGTATTAATAAATTTAGAAATATTACTAATGTATATTATCAAAAATAATAATAATAATTTTCTGCAAGATCTAGATTAGAAAGGACAAGCTTTTAAATTAAGTTATTTATTTAATAATTTGGTTATACATATTAATTTATTTTAATAATCGAATTTTATATACTTCTAGTTCTTGCTGAAAAATGTTAAAGGAGAGTATTGGAATGAAAAAAGATGTATTAACACTTGGGGGACACGAATTCTCATCACGATTCATACTAGGTTCTGGAAAATATAATTTGAATTTAATTAAGGCTGCAGTTGAGAATGCAGGCGCACAGATGATTACTTTGGCATTAAGACGCGCTAATACAAGCGGAGGTGAAAATATTTTGGATTTTATTCCAGAAGGTGTTACATTGCTT
Source organism: Clostridium beijerinckii (assembly GCF_036699995.1). Classification (NCBI taxonomy): domain Bacteria; kingdom Bacillati; phylum Bacillota; class Clostridia; order Eubacteriales; family Clostridiaceae; genus Clostridium; species Clostridium beijerinckii. The sequence continues at coordinate 1,775,145 of NZ_CP144906.1, forward strand.
CCAAATACATCTGGGGCAAGGAATGCAGAAGAAGCAGTTAGAATTGCAAGACTTGCAAGGGCTATGAATTGTGGTGACTTTGTAAAAGTTGAAATAATTCATGATTCAAAATATTTGCTTCCAGATAATTATGAGACTATTAAAGCAACTGAAATTCTTGCTAAAGAAGGCTTTATAGTAATGCCATATATGCATGCAGATTTAAATGTGGCTCGTGATCTAGTTAATGCTGGAGCAGCATGTATTATGCCTCTTGCATCACCGATTGGATCTAATAAAGGTTTAGCTACAAAAGAATTTATAAAAATATTAGTAGATGAAATAGATCTTCCAATTATTGTGGATGCAGGTATTGGGCGACCATCTCAAGCTTGTGAAGCTATGGAAATGGGAGTAGCAGCAGTTATGGCTAATACTGCAATTGCGACAGCTGGTGATATTCCAGCTATGGCAGGAGCATTTAAACAAGCAATTGAAGCAGGACGTGCAGCATATCTTTCAGGACTAGGTAGAGTTCTAGATAAAGGTGCTTCTGCGTCTTCACCATTAACTGGATTTTTAGAAGATTAGGAGGCAGACAATGAGCGAAGAACGTATAAATCACATGGAATATATGACTGGGATGGAAGTATTAGAATCGGATATAATGGATAAAGTAATTAATCATATGGAAGCTTATGACTATGATAAGTATACAGAAACAGATGTTAGAATAGCTTTGAACAATGATTATCGTACCATAGAAGATTTTGCAGCATTATTATCACCAGCAGCTATGCCGTTTTTAGAGGAAATGGCTCAATTAGCTAAAGAGGAAACAAGAAAGCATTTTGGTAACTCAGTTTACATGTTTACACCACTATATCTAGCAAATTATTGTGAGAACTATTGCATTTATTGTGGATTTAACTGTCATAATAAAATACGCAGAGCGAAGTTAAATTTCGATGAAATAGAGAAAGAAATGCAGGCAATAGCTAAAACAGGTTTGGAGGAAGTGCTTCTGCTTACTGGTGAAAGCAGAAAGATGTCAGATGTAAAATATATTGGAGAGGCTTGTAAGATAGCACGCAAGTATTTTAAGATGGTAGGATTAGAAGTATATCCTATGAATTCTGATGAATATGAATATCTTCAAGAATGCGGTGCAGATTTTGTAACTGTATTCCAGGAAACTTATAATTCAGATAAATATGAAACACTTCATCTTGAAGGGCATAAGCGCATATTTCCATATAGACTTAATGCGCAGGAAAGAGCTCTAAAAGGTGGGATGCGTGGTGTCGGATTTGCAGCATTACTTGGTCTAGATGACTTTAGAAAAGATGCTTTTGCGACAGGGGTACATGCATACCTTCTTCAAAGAAAGTACCCACATGCAGAGATAGCATTTTCATGTCCAAGGCTAAGACCAATTATTAATAATGATAAAATTAATCCAAAGGATGTGCATGAGAAACAACTTTTGCAAGTTATTACAGCATACCGTCTTTTTATGCCTTTTGCTAATATTACAATTTCAACAAGAGAATGCGAAAGATTTCGTAATAATGTAATTGGCTTAGCAGCTACTAAGATTTCAGCAGGTGTAAGTACAGGAATAGGAAGCCATGCGGAAGATGCAGAAGACAGGGGAGATAATCAATTTGAAATTGCAGATAACAGATCTGTAGATGAAGTGTATGAGGCAATTAAGTCTAAAGGCTTACAGCCTGTAATGAATGATTATGTATATTTATAAAATTAATAAGATGTTTATATCTTTAGATGAAGACAAAGATAAATAAGTTATAATCTCGATATATCTTAATATTGAAATAATTAGTAGGAATCTTTAATTGATTCCTACTTTTTTTAGATAAATTATTATACTAATTACAGTTTGACTTATACATAAGAATAATAAAATAAATATTATTTATTTTTCGCTTGAAGACCCAATATAATTACTTCAAGATATCCTGCAAAACGCGAAACAAAATCAGGAGGGGCTTCGAGCAGTGAAACAGTTTGAAATTCTTGACGTTGGTTTTTAGAGGATACTGCCGGAGAATATAAACTAGAGGCATAATAAATCTGATATTCATTAAAAAGTTTAAGCTCATCGTCTGTCAGGTTAGGAATAAATTTTTTAGTAATCAAACTTAATTTACCAAAGCTATTAGCAAGATCTTGTTTCAATATCTCCAGTGATTTTGTTGTCACATTACTTCTTAATACTGAAACTAAAATTGAGAACAGCTTTAAAAAACGCTGATTTTCATACATTTGTTCTGACCATAACAGACAAAAGGTTTTAAGTTCTAATTGATCATAATCTTTAAGTTTATCATATGTTTTTTTTACCCACTTTTCTAAATCTGAACTTAATATCCATAGGAAAATTTCTTCCTTGGTGGAAACGTATTTATATAAATTTGCTCTTGAAAAATTTAACTCATTAGCAATTGAAGCAAGTGTGATTTTTTCTAAGGGCTCTCTTTCGTATAGCTTTAATGTAGCCTCTATGATTTGTTCACGCCTAATGCTTTTTTGTTCTTCGTTTCGAGCGCGTTGAAATTCCATTTCTTTACCTCCTTACTAATTGACAATTACATAATAGCAAATGAATCATAAACTTACAAGTTACTAATGTTACTCAAAATTCATTGACAAGTTACGCAGTGTAACTTATACTTAAATAAGTTTCATGGTGTAACTTACATTTTCGAAATCGTAGATATGATAAAAAGTCATAAATTAATGCGAAGAGACGTATAAGGAAGTTGAAGTAACTTAGATACAGGAGTATGTAAATGTTTTAGCTTATTTAATGCCTAGTAATATGTTAAATAATGAGGTGAGCAAAGAATGAAAGATAGTAGTAATGAACAGGCAAATCCATGGTTAGCAATGATAGTTATCATAATTGGTACATTTATGTCGGTACTAAGTAGTAGTATAATTAATGTTGCATTAACTAAAATGATGTCTGTATTTGGAGTAGGATTGGATGATGTGAAGTGGGTGATGACAGCTTATACATTAGCACTTGGAGCAATTATTCCTTTAACAGGATATCTTCAAGATATTTTTGGTGCTAAAAAAGTATACATAGTTGCATTGGCAATTTTTACGATGGGGTCCGCGCTATGCGGATTTGCATGGAGCAATTCTAGTATGATAGCATTTCGTGTATTTCAAGCTATTGGAGGAGGGATGATGCAGCCTGTTGGGATGAGTATAATATATTCTGTATTTCCAAGAAAAAAGATAGGACTTGCACTTGGGGTTTATGGAATAGCAGCTATGGCAGCACCTGCCATAGGACCAACTCTTGGTGGACTGATTATAGAAAAAATGGATTGGAGGCTAATTTTTACTGTAAATATCCCAATAGGAATAATAGGAGTATTGTTGGGTATGATTATTTTAAAAGGCCAACCGATGAAACCATTTAAGGCATTTGATATAGTAGGATTTTTATCATCTACAGTAGGTTTAGTAAGTTTGTTATATGTACTTGGAAAGGGATCCTCAATTGATTGGGGTGATATGATAAATCCAATGTTAGTAGCGTTGGGGAGTTTAAGTCTCATATTATTTGTGATTAATGAGCTTACACATCCAGACCCACTATTAGATCTGAGAGTTCTCAAACTATTTGATTTTAGTATGAGCTTAGTTATAATAACTGTATTAACTATAGGATTAATGGGAGGGTCATATGTATTGCCTTTATTTCTGCAGAATGTAAGGGGATATACCGCTATGCAGGCGGGACTTATTATGTTTCCATCAGCACTAGTTATGGGGGCATTAATGCCATTAAGCGGAACGCTTTATGATAAATTCGGAGCTAAACCTGTAGTTATACCAGGTCTTATTATATTAGCACTAGCTACATTTAAGCTGTCAACAGCTATAAATATGAATTCTAGCAAAGAATCAATAATATTTATTAACTGTATAAGATCTATTGGATTGGGAATAGCCATGATGCCTATTAGCACTGCCGGTATGAATGTAGTAAAAGGCGAAATGATTCCGAGAGCATCAGCATTGAATAGCACTATAAGACAGGTGGCAAGTTCTCTTGCTGTAACTATAATGACAGTAATAATACAATCGAAAACAAGCTATAATTATTCAAAACTTGCAGAGCAAATAAATATTTATAATAAAACAGCAGTAGGAACTATAAATTCACTAACAAAATCATATATGTATGAAGGTTTTCCGCAAGAAACTTCTAAAGTTATGGCACTATCTCAATTGGCAAAAATTATTCAAGGACAAGCATCTGTAGATGCTATGGCATATTCTATTTCGGTAACTGGAGCTATAGCTGTTGTTGCTATATTTTTAACATTATTTATGAGAACTAGAAGATAATATAAAAAATTAAATCATGATAGAGGAATGTGTTATTTAATAATAGATATATATAAATTAAAAAGATATTAATATAAAAATAATATAAAATTTTACTAATGAATTTAATAGATAAATAAGAAAATACTTATAAATTAAATTGAGTAAAGGGGATAGAATAATGAAAGTAAAGGATTTTATGATTACTGATGTAATTTCCGCAAGTAAAGAAAATACTATTAAAGATGTAATGAAGATATTAGTCACAAATAAAATAGGCGGAGTACCAATAGTAGATAACAAGGGAATACTTTCGGGTATTGTAAGTGATGGGGATATAATAAGAAGCATAAATCCTAAGGAAGGAAAAATGTATGATTTTATTTCATATGTATTTTATCTTAAAAGGGAAGAATTAGAAGAAGAGATTGGACTGATAAAGGATACTAATATCATGACTATTGCAAAATGTAAAGATATTTGCTGTGTTCTTCCAGAAGATACTATGGAAAAGGTTTTGTCTATTTTCTCAAAACATAACTTTAAAAAGATACCTGTTATAGATAAAGATAGAAGAGTAGTTGGGGTTATTAGTAGAGGCGATGTAATTAGATATATACAGAAAAAGATTATAGATAAGTTGTAGATAATAGAAAAAGAACTTATCTAATATAATTATATATTAAGATAAGTATAAATAAATATAACAATTGATCTAGAATAATAGGATATAGAAATAAAAAGGTGATTGTTCATTTAGAAAATAATTTCTAAATGAACAGTCACCTTTTTGTTGTAGAATTAAGCCGCTTTTTTTATGGATTCTACATATTCTTTACCCTTTATAGAATTATACTTTCCTTCCCATTTTGATACAACAACAACTGCTAGAGAATTACCTAATACATTCACAACAGTTCTAGCCATGTCAAGTATACGATCTATTCCAGCTATAAAAGCTAGGCCTTCGGCTGGAATTCCAACAGAACCAAGAGTGGCTAGTAAAACTACAAAAGATACTCCTGGCACACCTGCTATACCTTTTGAAGTAAGCATCAATACAAGCATTAAATTAATTTGAGCTGGTATTGATAAATTAATACCATATAATTGTGCAATAAATATTGCAGCAATAGCTTGGTAAAGAGTAGAACCATCTAGATTAAAAGAATAACCTGTTGGTACTACAAAGGTTGCAATAGCTTTAGGACATCCGAATTTCTCCATTTTCTCCATGATTTTAGGTAAAACTGTTTCTGAGCTTGCTGTGCTATAAGCAAGTATAAGTTCGTCTTTTAAAATTCTTATGATTGAAAAGATACTTGTCCCAACTAATTTTGCAATTAGTCCAAATATTAGTAGTATAAATAAAATCATTGAACCATAAGTTGTAACTATTAGTTTTCCAAGTGGAATTAAAGATGAAAGTCCAAACTTAGAAACTGTCACACCAATTAAAGCAAATACTCCAAAAGGAGCTGTCTTCATTATTTGATTTGTTACCCAAAACATTGCATCAGCCGTTCCTTGAGCAAACTGTATAACAGGTTTCCCTTTTTCACCAATTGCAGCAACTCCTAGACCGAACATAACAGAAAAGAAAATGACTGAAAGCATATCTCCCCTTGTAAGTGAATCAAAAATATTAGTGGGAACAATATTTATAAATGTATCAGCAAAGCTATGATGCGATACATTTTCTGCAGTGCTTACATAAGCATCGATGCTAGATTTAGCAAGCTCTTGCATATTTATTCCTGTACCTGGATGAAATACATTAGCTATTAAAAGTCCTAATACAATAGCAATAGTTGTTACTACTTCAAAATAAAGAAGAGTTTTTCCTCCAAGTCTTCCAACCTGCTTAATATCTCCTGCTCCAGCAATACCAACTATAAGAGATGAAAAGACGATTGGAACTACAATCATTTTGATTAGACGAATAAAAATATCTCCAATAGGCTTTAAATATGCCTCAACAGCTGGATTTCCATAAAAAAATCCACCTACTATAATTCCAAGTATAAGTCCTGCAAGAATTTGTAATGCTAGACCAAATTTAATTTTCTTCATAGTAAATTCTCCTTCCTTAGTTTAAAATTTGAATAAAAATAATATTAAATATGACACTATTATCATTTCGAGTTGCAAATTATTATGATAACTTAGCAACATTTTGAATTATAACATAAAAAATGAATTTTGTCTCTAGGAAAAATTCATTTTTAAAAATAAAGAATATATCTTTTTCTTGTTGTTCAATTAATTGAAAATATTACTAGTTATTAATTATATTTTTAATAAACTTAATATGGGGCATTTACGAAAAATTAGCTTTTAATAATAACAGAAAAGCGCGAAGATAAATGGGTTAGGATAGAAACTTGAACATATTAATTAATATAATAAATTTATATTTAAAAAATTAGATACTGATTTTCAAAAGAGTTAGCAAATCAAAATATGAAAATAAACATAGGTAATAATGCAAACCAGATAATATGAAATGTGTTTATTAGACCGTAGAATATGATGATTCCATTAATAAAGTAGTTACAGTACTTTAGTTGTTTATTCGTTGCATCTTTCATTCTAAAATATATGAATACGAGAAGAACTGCAGGAGCTAATATTTTTAATAAAAAACTTATAGTTGGACTTTTTACTACTTCTAACATGAAAATATTTGCTTCTACGTAAAAACCAGTATTTAAGAGTAAAATAGTAAATATTATGTCTGTTACATTCAGAATATATAGAGCTAAAAATTTTATTTTTATATTTTTAAGAGAATAGTTTCTTATAAAAGTAATCATTAAAACACCTCCATTTAGTGATTATTACCACAATGAAGATATAGTATAAGTTTTATTAATTACAGGTAGATGTATATTTTTTATTAGAACGTATATTTTAAAATGTATTATTATAGACATGTTCTTATTTTCTAATTAGATTTTATGTTACTATATTTTTATAGCTAGGATTTAAAATATCAAAAAATTAAAAGAGCTGTGGAGAAGATACAAGTAAGGGTTATACTAAGAGAATTTTACGGAAAGAGCAAGGTATAATTACAGAAAAAGAAAAAATAATATAATATAAAGAGAGGAGTTCAAGTAAATGGACATATACACAATAGGACATTCTAACTATCCTGTAGAGAAATTAATAGACATGCTAAAGACTTATAATATTGATACTGTTGTAGATATAAGAGGAACTCCGTATTCGAAATATAATGTTCAATATAATAAGGAAACAATAGCTGAAACTTTAAAAAAAGAAGGATTTATATACATATATATGGCTAAAGAACTTGCGGCTCAAAGGCAAGATAAAAAGTCTTATAATAAGGAAGGATATTCTGATTTTGAAAAGGTAATTATAGAAGAAGATTTTTTAATAGGAATTGAGAGATTAAAAACAGGATGTCAGAAAGGTTATAATATTGCACTTCTTGGAGCTATGCAGGATCCTATAAGGTGTCATAGGAGTATATTAGTTGGAAGATCATTAAGGGAAAACGGATTTAATGTTAAGCACATTTTGGATGACTATACTTTGGCGTCTCAAGAAAAAATAGAAGAGAAACTTTTAAGTAAATACTTCAGCAATAGGAATCAGATTACTATAGATAGCTTACTTGGTAATGAAATTAGCGAGGTTGAAATGATTAAGGAAGGTTATCGACTAGCAAATAAAGAAATTGGATATAGAGTGGAGCATTTAGAATAATAGAAATCAAAATTAATGCATAATACATATATTAATATGTATTACTAAATTAGGATTTTAATTATGAAAAAAATTTTATCTAAAGTATTAAGAGGCATTAGGATTAAAAAAAATGGCATTAGAGCAGATGTGTCGGGTGACCGTATTAGCTCTGCAGATTATGTAAACTCTAAGAATTATTCTAGTGAAACCAACTACTTGATTTGGGTGGATACTGGAAGCTTTAAAGTGAATATTTTTAAAGGAAGTACAAATAAGTGGAACCTAATTCATAGTTATTTGTGCACTTTGGGAAAAGCCTCAACACCCACACCTAAAGGAACTTATAAAGTTGGAATAAAGGGACTGTATTTTGGCGTAAATAAGGGATACAAGTGTTGGTATTATACACAGTTTAAAGGAAATTATTTATTTCATTCGATAATCTATAATTTGAATGGATCAGTTAGGGATGGAAGGTTAGGTATGAAGCTATCAGATGGGTGCATAAGGTTAGCCAAAGAAAATGCTAAGTGGATTTATGACAATATACCTAGGGGAACTAAAGTAGTTATAAATTAACTTTCATTTATATATTTGGATAGATGAATACTTTAAAAGTTAAAAGAATAATTATATAAAATTACATTTAGTAATTAAACGTAAAAGAAAATATATTGCATTAAATCTAGTATATGGATTTTATTATAAAAAATACAATTATTCAGAAAATTCAAAAAACTATTGCAATTAATAATAAAATGAGATATAATTAAATCAAGATAAAGGTTTAATTTATCTTAGTGTACTGACACTTCAATCCGGCAGAAGAGTATATCTCAAGAGATACACAGTTGGTGACGGGCAACGGAAAAATCCCGGAAGCAATGTACGACAGACGGTCGTACCCAGTTGGCGGACAACGTTAAAATCAGTAACTAAGAAAGAGCAAGTGAAGTTAGTAAGATTCACTTGCTCTTTGTCTTTTATAAAGATAATAATTGATTATTATAATTAAAATGTTTAATATAAGTTGATTCATATATCCATCTAAATTTTATATTAGATTTAGGTGGAATTTTTATTGTAAAATAATTTTAAGAAAGTAGTGATTTTCTTGCAAAGGTGGGGATTAAAATATATACTAGTTTGAGAAATAAAATATACTTTATTTTTATCTAAATGTATTGATTGGAGTAATAATTAAATGAAGAAATTTAAAAAGATTTATATAGAGATAACAAATGTGTGTAATTTAAGTTGTAATTTTTGTCCTAAAACAAATAGGGAACTTAAGTTTATGGATAAGAAAAGTTTTCAACATATCGTAAATAGTGTGAAATCACATACTGATTATGTATATTTTCATCTAATGGGAGAACCATTTTTAAATGAAAATATAAAGAGTTTTTTGGATATAAGTAATGAAAATTCATTAAAGGTTAATATAACTACTAATGGAACTTTAATAAGTGAAGTTAAGGATGTATTACTTAGTTCAAATGCTTTAAGGCAAGTTAATATTTCCCTTCATAGCTTTGAAGCGAATGAGGGACAGGTTGACTTTAGTAAATATATAGATAATATAATTGAATTTGTTAAAGAAGCCAGTGAAAAAACTAATATAATTACTGCGTTAAGGTTGTGGAATTTAGATACAAAGTATACTGCTAGTAATAGCATGAATATTGATATTTTTGAATTTCTTGAACAAAGTTTTGATATAAAATCCAGTTTGAGAGAAAGTTTGAAGGAAAAAAATAGTTTTAAATTAAAAAATAATGTATATCTTAGTATGGGAGAGAAATTTAAGTGGCCATCATTGCAAGTTGAGGAGTTAGGAGAAAGAGTCTTCTGCTATGGACTTAGAGATCAAGTGGGAATATTAGTAGATGGAACAGTAGTGCCTTGTTGTTTAGATAGTGATGGCAGCATAGCACTTGGTAATATCTTTGATAATACATTAGAAGAAATTTTAAGTTCAAAAAGAGCTAAAGACATATATAATGGTTTTTCCGGAAGAAAGGCAGTAGAAGAATTATGTAAGAAATGTGGCTTTATAAATAGAGTAAGATAGTGGGGGCGTTGTTAAAATGGAAACAGCAATTAAGTCAGTGGGTATTTTTTTATTGATATATTTTTCGTATTACTATGTATTAAGATTTATACAATCGGTTTTTCAAGGAGCACTGAGTAGTATAAATGCAGGAGTGGCTAAATTTATATATGCGTTAAGTACACCAGCTCATGAACTTGCACATTTATTGGTTGCAATTTTATGCCTTGCTAAAATAGAACAAGTACAACTTTTGCCAAAAGGAAACAGACCAGGATTTATAAGGTCAAGGGTTGGAAGCAGTATGCCATTTTTAATTAGCATTAAGGAATTTCTTATAGCTATAGCACCTGTCATAATAAATATACCATTATTCATATTTATAGAGAGTAAATTCGTATTAAAAGATAAAGTTGCTGATATATCTAGGATACTAGATCCGAGAATAATATTGAGTAAAGAAGGTATAATAACTATATTTTTATTTTTAGTGCTAATAAGTGGAATAGCACCAAGTCATGAAGATTTTAAGGGAATGATAAAAGGACTTATAATTCTTAGTGCAGTTATATTCGGATTATCATTTTTAACTTCAATGTTTTTAGATATGAAGTGGATGAATGCAAAGCCAATATTAACAGTACTATTATATTATATTGAATTAATAATATTCGTGTTGATAATAAATGCTATTATACATTATAGGAATTGTTTCAAAATAACATGGATTATACTAATAAGTGCCATAAAACATGCTTTTAGAAAAAGTTGATAGATAATCGCTCCTAAATAGTAAATCCTTTATAAAGATTCTTAATTTATACATTTGGAAGAATATTTTTGTATAAATATAGAAATAATGGCTATACTCCTTGATAAGGAGTGATTATTATGGTAAATAAAAAGAAATTATTCATAGGTATGACATTAGCATTAGCACTTATATTTTCTATAACATATTATTTTTCGGAAAAGTATATAAGTAACAAAAATGCTAAAAATAATCCTGTATCATCAAGTGAAATAAATAATAAATTAAATGATAATATAAAAATTTATTTATATGCAGGTGAAAAGAAAGAAAAAGAATTAACATTGTCAGAGTTAAAGAAAGAGTTAAATATAGATAAGAATTTAACAGAAACGGAATTATCAAAGGCATTAAAAGATAAGGGATATGTTTTAGAAGTAGAATCTAATGGAGAAATGACTTATAAAAGAGATGCTTCTAAAGCTGTAAAACCTAATAAATATTATATTGGAGAAAAAGATGGCTTTTTAGCTATATATAAAACTGATGATAATGGAACTTTATCAATTGAAAACAGCGAAGATGTGTATACTAATAGCAAAAAAGTAGATAAATTAAGTGAGATAGATAAAGACAAAATTAAGAATTTTGAGCTTGAATATAATTCAAAAGACGATGCAGAAGAAAGCTTGTCAGAATTTTTATCATAATGGAAATTCTGATAGGTAAATTTTAATTGATAAAAGGCATGTTAGTAATTTAATACTTACATGCCTTTTATTAATTAAAAAATACATTGTTGAAAGATTTGGCTGAAAATGATAAAGTATAAGTTAGGTTTTAATAATGTAGAAATTAGTTTTTTAGCTAAATTTTAAATATAGTTATAGATATAGAAAAGTTGGTGTGAAATAGATGTACGAATATATAAAAGGTAAATATATTGGAATAAATAAAGATTATGTAATAGTAGAGAATAGCGGTATAGGCTACAAGATATTTACATCAGGTGCTACAATGTCCTCTATGCCAAAGAATGGAGAGGAGATTATGCTTTACCTTGAGCAAATAGTAAGGGAAGATTTTATTGGATTATATGGATTTGATTCAAAGGAAGAGCTAGAGATGTTTAAGCTTCTTTTAACAGTAAGTGGAGTTGGACCAAAAGCAGCATTATCTTTATTATCTATAAGCAGAGTTAATAATTTAAAATATGCAATAATGATTGGCGATGAGAAACACATCTGTAGAGGTGTGGGAATAGGGAAAAAAACAGCAGCTAGAATTATTTTAGAGATCAAAGATAAACTAAAGCCAGATGAATTATTGGATAGTAGTGTGGAAATTCATACTAAGGATAATGAGAATGTTATGGCATTATCAGAAGCTTTAAGCGCGTTAATTGCGCTAGGGTATAGCGAGAAGGAAGCAGAATCAGTACTTAAAAAGATAGATAAGAATGACAGTGTAGAAAATATCATTAAAAATGCATTAAAGGCGTTAATGGGATAAAACTTCTAAGACATAAGTAGCAAAAAATTATACATATATGACTCATAAGAAAAGGGGGAGGTTTTTTGGAAAGAATAGTTAATCCATCTGAGATGCAAGAAGACTTTAATTCTGAACTTAGTTTAAGACCTCAAAAAATAAATGAATATATAGGACAAGATAAAGTAAAAGAGCGATTAGATATTTTTATTAAAGCTGCAAAAAATAGAAAAGAAGCATTAGATCATACACTTTTATATGGACCACCTGGACTTGGAAAAACTACTTTAGCTAATATTATAGCAAAAGAAATGGGTGGGGATTTAAAAATTACTTCTGGACCAGCAATAGAAAGAGCAGGAGATTTAGCAGCGATATTAACAACACTAAAAGATTATGATGTTTTATTTATAGATGAAATACATAGGTTAAATAGAAATGTTGAGGAAATATTATATCCTGCTATGGAGGATTATGCTTTAGATATAGTTATAGGAAAAGGTGCTACAGCGAAATCTATAAGAATTGATCTTCCCAAATTTACACTAATTGGAGCAACAACAAGGATTGGAATGCTTACATCTCCACTTAGAGATAGATTTGGTGTGCTTTGTGCCATGGAATATTATACAGATGAAGAACTTAAAGAGATAGTAAGTAGAAGCGCTTTAGTTTTTGGGTGTACAATTACTGAAGAAGGAGCTTTGGAAATTGCTAAGAGATCTAGAGGAACACCTAGAATTGCCAATAGGCTATTAAAAAGAGTTAGGGATTATTCAGAAGTAAAATCTAATAAGCTAGTATCATTAAAAGAGGCTAGAGAGGCTTTAGAATTATTGGAAGTTGATAATCAGGGATTTGATAAAGTTGATAATAAAATACTTGAAGCTATTATTGATAATTTTAACGGGGGACCTGTTGGAATTGAAACACTTTCCTATTTTATAGGTGAGGAATTGGGAACTATAGAAGACGTATATGAACCATACTTGCTTCAAAAAGGCTTTATAATAAGAACACCAAGAGGAAGAATAGCTAGTGATAAGGCCTATGAACATCTTGGAAGAGTAAATACTTCAAAAAACAAAAGTAATAATGGGAAAGTACAAGGTAGCTTTTTTGATAAATAGAGATTAAGTAGTGATTTATTAATAAGCACTTTAAAATTGAGTTCTGAACAACTGATATAGTTTCTCAAAAGTTTAACTTCGTTAGAAGTGTCAATAATAAGAATAAGCTGTTAGTTAGGAGAAGATAAATAAATGAACGTAAAAGATTTTGATTTTTACTTACCAGAAGAGTTGATAGCTCAACATCCGTTGGAACAAAGAGATTCATCAAGACTTATGGTTTTAGATAAGAAAACTGGTGAAATTAAGCATAAGAGATTTCATGATATTATAGAATACTTAAATGAAGGAGATACTTTAGTATTAAATAATACGAGAGTAATGCCAGCAAGATTGATTGGAGAAAAGGAAGGTACGGGCGGAAAAATTGAGTTCCTTCTACTTAAAAGAATTGAAAAGGATAAATGGGAGTGTCTAGCAAAGCCAGGTAAATCCGCAAAGGTTGGTAGAAAATTTACATTTGGAGAAGGTAAGTTAAAAGCAGAAGTAGTTGAAGTGAAGGAAAATGGAAATAGAATAGTTGAATTTTTCTATGATGGAATATTCGAGGAAGTTCTAGATTCGCTTGGGGAGATGCCTTTGCCACCATATATTCATGAGAGATTAGAAGATAGGGAAAGGTATCAAACAGTGTATTCTAAAGAAAATGGTTCTGCTGCAGCACCTACTGCGGGATTACATTTTACAAAAGAGTTGCTGCAAGAAATAAAGAATAAAGGAATTAACATAGTATATTTAACATTACATGTTGGACTTGGAACTTTTAGACCTGTAAAAGTTGAATCTCTAGAGGAGCATGAAATGCATTCAGAGTTTTATATGCTTTCAAAAGAAAGTGCAGATATAATAAACGAAACTAAAAAAAGAGGAAATGCGGTTATATCTGTTGGAACAACTTCAACAAGGACATTAGAAACTATTGGCGATGAAAATGGATTTGTTAAGGAACAAAGTGGATGGACTAATATATTTATTTATCCTGGATATAAATTTAAAGTAGTGGATAAGTTAATTACAAACTTCCATTTACCAGAATCTACTTTGATAATGCTTGTTTCAACTTTAGCAGGAAGAGAAAATGTTATGAATGCATATGAAGAAGCAGTAAATGAAAAATATAGATTTTTCTCATTTGGAGATGCTATGTTTATTAAATAAAAGTTTTGATTACATTGATGAGGTGACATAGTCAAGTGTTTCAATATAAAATGGGATGAATTAGAAAATAGATATTGATTTTATAATTCAGCTAACAACTAAATGGAAGTTAGTTTCTTTAAAGAATCTCAGAGTTGCTCAGTAAACAAAGGTAGCTGAGTTTCGTAAAAATATAATTAAGAGGTGAACGCTTGTGAGTAAAAGGTATACTTTATTAAAAAAGGATGGAAAAGCAAGGAGAGGGCAGTTTGAAACTCCTCATGGAACTATACAAACTCCAGTATTCATGAATGTTGGAACATTAGCAGCTATAAAAGGTGCAGTTTCTAGCATGGATTTAAAGGAGATAGGATGCCAGGTTGAACTTTCTAATACATATCATCTTCACTTAAGACCAAGTGATAAAGTAGTTAAAAAACTTGGAGGATTACATAAATTTATGAATTGGGATAGGCCAATTCTCACAGATTCAGGTGGATTTCAAGTATTTTCGTTAGCTAAGATGAGGAAAATAAAAGAGGAAGGCGTGTATTTTAATTCACATATAGACGGAAAGAAAATATTTATGGGACCAGAAGAATCAATGCAAATTCAAAGTAATTTGGCATCTACAATAGCAATGGCTTTTGATGAATGTATTGAAAATCCAGCACCTAGAGAATACGTGGAAAGATCAGTAGAAAGAACTACAAGATGGCTTGAAAGATGTAAAATTGAAATGGATAGATTAAATTCTATGCCAGATACAATAAATAAGGAACAAATGCTATTTGGAATAAATCAGGGTGGAGTTTATGAAGATATAAGAATAAAGCACGCTGAAGAAATAACTAAGATGGATCTAGATGGATATGCCATAGGTGGGCTTGCTGTTGGAGAAACTCATGAAGAAATGTATAGAGTGATAGATGCAGTTGTGCCACATTTGCCAGAAGATAAACCTATATATTTAATGGGAGTAGGTACACCTAGCAATATATTGGAAGCAGTCGACAGAGGTGTGGATTTCTTTGATTGCGTACTTCCAGCCAGAAATGGGAGACACGGAAATGTATTTTGTAGTGAAGGCAAGCTTAATCTTATGAATGCTAAATATGAACTTGATGATAGACCTATTGATGAAGGTTGCGAATGTCCAACGTGCAAGAATTATACAAGAGCATATATAAGACATTTATTTAAAGCAAAGGAAATGCTTGCGATGAGATTATGTGTTTTACATAACTTGTATTTTTATAATAAGCTAATGAAAGATATAAGAGATGCAATTGAAGGCGGTTATTTCAAGCAATTTAAGGAAGAAAAATTAGCACAATGGGAAGGCAGATAATTGAAAATGATTATTTATGAATTTGGATAGGATGTAGATCTTTACACAATTTCTAAATGAACATGAGTAACAAAAGTAGGTTTATATTGACATTAAAGTAAATAAAATGTAAACTACATATCATGAATAGAAAAAAATATAATAAACACATTGGAGGAAGAGTATGGATAATATGTTAGCGTTACTTACGAGCGTAGTGCCTTATTTACTTGTATTTGTGATATTTTTTTTCCTTCTTATATTACCTGAAAAGAAGAGAAAAAAGAAATATCAAGGTATGATTGATGAATTAAAAGTAAATGATGAAATTGTGACAAGAGGTGGAATCATAGGTAAGATTACACATATAGATGAAAAATCAGTTACAATTGAAAGTGGTCCTGCAAAAACTAGGATTAAATTAGAGAAGAGTGGAATATCTCATAAAATAAAGATGGATTAATCATAATGCCCTTTAATATTTCATAAAATGAAGTGTTGGGGGGTGTTTTTGATGGAAAATAGTAAATATTTTAGATCAGTAGTAAAAGGTACTATTGGAACTTTGATTTTAAGCTTCATAGGAGTCACAATTCTATCTTTATTGATGACTAAACTAGTATTTAGTAAAGGTATTTTTAACATGATATATGTAATAATATCTTTATGCAGTTTAAGTTTAGGAGCAATGATAGGAGCAAAGAAAAATGAATCAAAGGGATGGCTTGTAGGCTTTGGAGTAGCACTATCATATTATTTAGTATTGTTTATACTATCTAGTAGCTTTAATGGAGAATTAGCATTTAAGCTTTTTGACTTCATTAAATTGATTATAGCACTAGTTGTAGGTACTCTTGCTGGGATGCTAGGGATAAATTTATAAGATACTTCAGCTTTTTAATGACTAACGTTACAAAGATTAAAAGAAGTTATACATATGTGAAATCATTTTTATTTAAATGAAGGTTAAACAGTATTTTATTGTTATATCATACATTAATAAAAAACTTTATTAAGAAATTATAGTGTGCTATAATGAACAATGTGCAACATAAGAATGTAATAATATTTAAAATTAAGAAGTAATAAGTTCTTTAAAATTCAGCTTAAAGACTTTAATTTCTTAATTTTAAATATTAAAGTATTTTACATAATAAAGGAAACTGTTAATGAAATTGTAATCCAAAATTTTCAGTAAGGAATATATAGTAAATACTAACCTAATGAAAGACATAATATGCAGAGGGGGATTAAGATGAAAAGAAAAAGCAAAAGTTCAGCATTGTTGATATTAATTATTGCTGTAATTGGACTGTTAGCTTTTGCAGGATTTAAAGGATTTGTTCTAGGAGGATGGGAATTTAAATCATTTGATAAAGTAATAACTAGAGGACTAGATTTACAAGGCGGAGTTTCTGTTCTTATGGAAATTCAAAAAGATGATGTAACTGCAGAAGAATTACAAAGTGCTAAGGAACATTTATCTTTAAGAGTAAATAAACTTGGTGTTGCAGAAACAATTGTAGCAACAGAAGGTCCAAAGAGAATAAGAGTAGATGTACCGGGATTAACTAATTCTAAGGAAATAGTAGATAGTTTGGTTAAGTCTGGTAATTTGAGTTTTAAAGGGCCAGATGGAACTGAAATTTTAACAGGTTCAGATGTAAAAAAAGCAACTGCACAAATGAATCAACAAAATGGTGGATATGAAGTTGGTTTAGAATTAAATGATGAAGGTGCACAAAAGTTTGCAGATGCAACAGGAAAATATATTGGGCAAAATATTTCAATCTACCTTGATGACGAAGAAATATCAACTGCGCGAGTAAATTCGCAAATTTCAGGTGGAAAAGCAAGTATTGAAACACATGATACATTACAAAAGAATAAAGAATTAGCTGGAATGATTAATGCAGGTGCACTTCCACTTCCAGTTAAAGAAGTTTCAGTTAGCAATGTTGGAGCGGAACTAGGAGCTACAGCATTTCCAAACTCTGTTAAGGCAGGAATTATAGGAGTTGGATTAGTATTTTTATTCATGCTATTCCATTATAGAATTCAAGGATTAATGGCTAATATTGCTTTGACTTTGTATATAACACTTACACTTTTTGCTTTTATAGAAGTAGGTGTTACATTGACTCTTCCTGGTATAGCAGCATTCTTACTTACAATTGGTGTGGCTGTTGATGCTAATATACTAACGTTTGAAAGAACTAAAGAGGAGTTAAAGAAAGGTTATACTGTTAAGGCGGCAGTGAAAAAAGGATCAGAGCATGCATTATCTTCAATAGTAGATTCTAACATGACAACTTTACTTGCATCACTAATTCTATATTTTATAGGATCTGGAGCGGTAAAAGGTTTTGCAATTACACTTATGATAGGTATAGTTATAAGTTTATTTACAGGTCTAGTAGTAACCAAAGTACTTGTTAATTTAGCTGTTGAAAGTGGAATTATAAATAAACCATCACATTTTGGTGTTACTTTGAAAAAGGGGGATGAAAAACATGCTTAGAATAATGGAAAAGACAAAATTATGGTTTTCAATATCCCTAATAATTATTATAATCGGAATGGGATTCTTATGTGTTAGAGGACTAAACTTTGGTATAGATTTTAAAGGTGGTTCTGAAATAGTACTTCAACTAGATGAAAGTATAAATAAAGAAGAGGTTGATACAATCATTCGAAGTTATGCACCAGATGCTTCAACGAATACAGTTAATAATAATCAATATGAAATAAAATCAGCAGATCTTGATAGTGATAAGTTAGGATCAATTGTCTCAGATTTAGAATCTAAATATAAACTGGATGATAAAGTACTAGTTTCACAGAATGAAATAGGATCATCAGTAGGTAGAGAGTTAACTCAAAATTCTATATATGCATTACTTGCGGCTTTTGCAGTAATGTTAGTATATATAGCTATTAGATTTGAATTCAAATTTGGAGTAGCGGCTATAGCAGCTACAATTCATGATATATTAGTAACTATTTCTGTTTATTCAATATTTTATATTCCAGTAAATACACCTTTTATAGCAGCGATATTAACTATAGTAGGATATTCTATGTGTGATACGATAGTTATTTTTGATAGAATTAGAGAAAATACAAAGATAATGAGAAGGGCTAAATCAATTGAAGTAGCAGATGTGAGTTTGACTGAAACTATAGCAAGATCATTATATACTTCTTCGGCAACAGTTGTTACTATAATAGCGATGAACTTTTTAGTACCATCTGTTCAAGCATTTACGATTCCTTTAATTGTAGGTATCATAAGTGGAGCATATTCATCGATATGTATAGCATCACCAATTTGGGTATACTTAAAAGATAGAGTTAGAAGCCAAAAGAAAAAATTACAAAAAGCTTAATTACTGGAAATGAAAAAAACCTCCAGCACAATGGGGGTTTTTTCATTTGTTAACAAAATAATTGTAAAATTTATTATAATCATTTATAATAAAGGTGTTTTCTAATTTTATGGAGGAATAAACCATGCGTAAATTCTGGGAAAGTATATATTGTCCAAATTATATTAGCGGATATAACCCATTTATACTTAAGGGTATGAACAAAGCAATAGAGAGATTAGCTTTGGCGGTAAATAATAGGCAAAAAATAGTTGTTTATGGTACATATAATGTCGATGGGATTTGTGCAGTTTCATCGTTAATTCTTGTTTTAAGATATTTGAATGCTGATGTAGAATATTTAATATACGATAGGCAAGAAACTGATGCTAGAATAAATTCGGTAGATATAAAAAATAACGTAGATTTTTTAGGTGCTGAACTATTAATAACTTTAGGTGTTGGATTAAAATCTAAAGAAGAAGTTGAGCTATGCAAAAAACTAGGTATTGATTTAATTATTCTTGAAAATGAAGAAAGTGACCTTGTTAATGACTATATTTACATAAATCCTAACCAAAAGGGTTGCCAATACAGATATAAGAACTTATCGACAAGTGGACTTACTTTTAAGCTTATGCAAGCTATTGCTATATATTATAATATGAAAAGTATAAATAAATATTTAGATTTAATACTTATAGGTATTCAGTGGGCAAAGGTACCATCAAAAGGAGAAAATGGAGTACTAATTAAAGAAGGAAATAAGTTCCTGATGAATACTAATAATAATGGATTAAGATCAATAATAGAATTTAACAGTTTGGAAGAGTTTAATAATGATGGTATAAATAATATAATAGAATTTATAATTCCACCTATAGGCGCGGTAGGGGTTATGGATAATGCTAGAATTGTTTTAGAGCTCTTAACTACAAATGATAAAGATAGAGCTGATCAAATTGTTAAATATTTATATAGACTTAAAACAAATAATTCCATAAGGTATATGGAAAGTTAATCAAATAGTAAAGCAATGTTTATTAATTATTAGTTGTTTAATATTAAATCATAAATGATATGTTAAATTAAATGCTATGGAGGAGTTAAAATGGATTTAAAAGAAAAAATAAGGGTAATCGAAAATTTTCCTAAAGAAGGGATTAGTTTTAAGGACATAACAACATTAATTGCTGATGGAGAAGCTTTAAGGGAAACTATTAATAGAATAGTTAAACATCTAGAGGATAAAAAAATTGATTTAATTGTTGGGCCTGAAGCAAGAGGATTTATTTTTGGAGTTCCTGTGGCATATGCTTTAGGAGTAGGATTTATTCCAGTAAGAAAGCCAGGAAAATTACCAGGAGAAACTATATCAGTTAATTATGGATTGGAATATGGAGAAGATCAGCTTCAACTTCATAAAGATGCAATCAAACCAGGTCAAAGAGTTGCTGTTGTAGATGACTTATTAGCAACAGGGGGTACTGTAGAAGGTGTTGCTAAATTAATAGAACAAGCAGGTGGAATAGTTGCTTCACTTGATTTTGTAATAGAACTAACAGAATTAAAAGGAAAAGATAAATTAGAAGGATATGATGTACTATCATTAGTTAAATATGACATCTAAGTTGTGATTTTAGATATTTTAAGAGTTGTTTCTGGGCATTATAATTGGTAAGGATTCCATTTCTTTTAAATGTATTGTTGAAAATAATTCTAAAATAATATATAATTATTAAAAAGTTAGGCTGGTTATTAAACCAGCCTTTGAATTTAGGTATATTCAAAAAAGCGGAGCGGAATTCAGGATACTTTATTAATTTGATTGTATTTTATGCTGATAAATCGACTAACACTAAGAATCAGTATTTACTAAATTATCTGCCTAAAAATTATACTGTAATTTCTGATCTGTTATTTTGTTTTAGATACTTACTTCAAATGAATTAATATAGAAGGAGCGTAATCCTTATGATTGATAAATTACTGGAAAAGATTGATAAGAATTGTAATAATGTTGATGTTGAAATGGTAAAGAAAGCATATGATTTTGCTGAAAAAGCTCATAAGGACCAAAAAAGGGAATCGGGTGAACCGTATATTATTCATCCGATAGCAGTAGCTGAAATTCTAGCTGAGTTAGGTATGGATACTAATACTATTGTAGCTGGATTATTGCATGATGTAATTGAAGATACGGAATTTTCTTATGATGAAACAGTCAGCCTTTTTAATGCAGAAATCGCTAACCTCGTAGAAGGTGTTACGAAGCTTACTAAGCTTGGAGAAATGGAATATAAAACTAAAGAAGAGCAACAAGCTGATAATGTGAGAAAAATGTTGCTTGCTATGGCAAAGGATATAAGAGTAATAATTATTAAATTGGCAGATAGATTACATAATATGAGAACTCTCAAATTTATGCCAGCAAAAAAGCAAAAAAATAAAGCAAAAGAGACATTGGATATTTACGCGCCTTTAGCGCATAGGCTGGGGATGTCTAAAATCAAATGGGAATTAGAGGATTTATGTTTTAGATATTTACATGAAAAAGAATATTATGAATTAGTAGATAGTATTGCCGAAAAGAGAGTAGAAAGAGAAACTTACATAAACGACATAGTAAATGATTTAAAACAAAAACTTGGAAATTCTGGAATTGAATCGGATATTGATGGAAGACCAAAGCATTTTTATAGTATCTACAAAAAGATGGTTAGTAAGAATAAAAGCATAGAGCAAATTTTTGATTTAACGGCTATTAGAGTTTTGGTGCATTCTGTTAAGGATTGTTATGGTGTCCTTGGAATAGTGCACACTATCTACAGGCCAATTCCAGGAAGGTTTAAAGATTATATAGCAATGCCTAAACCAAACATGTATCAATCATTGCATACTACTGTAATTGGACCACAAGGCAAAACTTTTGAAATTCAAATTAGAACTTTTGAAATGCATAAAACAGCAGAATATGGAATTGCAGCTCACTGGAAATACAAAGAGGGAGATAACGCCAAAGGAGAGCAAGATAAGCAAAAAGATTTTGAAAAGAAGCTAGTATGGCTTAGAGATATGTTGGAATGGCAGAAAGAAACATCAGATGCTGAGGAGTTTATTGAAGGCTTTAAGATAGATCTGTTTTCAGATGAAGTATTTGTATTTACTCCAAAAGGTGTTGTAATAAATTTATGCAGCAATGCTACGCCTATAGATTTTGCATATAGAATACATACTGATGTAGGAAATAAGTGCGTAGGTGCTAAGGTTAATGGTAAAATAGTTCCTTTAGATTATACTCTCAAGACAGGAGAAATTGTAGAGATTTTAACTTCGCCTAATGCTAAGGGACCTAATATGGATTGGTTAAACATTGCAAAAAGTAATCAATCTAAGAGCAAAATAAAGCTTTGGTTTAAAAAGGCTAAAAGAGAAGAAAATATGCTAAAGGGCAAGGAACTTCTTGAAAAGGAATTAAAGAAACAGTGTGTTAACTATGCTGACGTTGCTAAAGGGGATTTTTATGAAAAATTAGTTAAGCGATATAATATTCATTCTATGGATGATTTATATGCTTTAATTGGTATAGGAGGATTCTCTGTATCTACTCTTATTGCAAGATTGAAGGAAGACAATGGGATAGGTGTAGATAAGGTAAACAAGGAAAAAGAAAATAAGGAAATTTTAAATAAGAATATCGAGGAACAAATTGCAAAAACAGCAAGAAAACCAGAACCTAATGGATATGGAATAACAGTAAAAGGTGAAAGTAATCTTATGGTCAGGTTTGCTAAGTGTTGTAGCCCAGTTCCTGGAGATGAAATTTTAGGATATATAACTAAAGGTAGAGGAGTATCAGTCCATAGGAGTGATTGCAGTAATTTGCAAAACCTTATAGATACAGACAAAGATAGAGTAGTAGAAGTTAATTGGGGGTCAGCACAAGGTACATCTTATTTTGCGGAAATTCAGGTCGTAGCGGATGATAGAGATGGATTGTTAGCAGATATAATGAGTGTTATAACAGAGCTTAAACTACAGTTAAGTGCTGTAAATGCGAATTTAGCAAAGCAAGGATCGGCGCTAATTAACGTAAAAATAAAAATTACATCTGTCGATAGTCTAAAGGATTTAATGAAGAGACTTAAGAGATTAAAAGGTGTAACAGATGTATATAGAGTAAATAGTTAGAATCTTATATATCAGAAAGGTGAGATAACATGAGAGCAGTTGTACAAAGAGTGAGCTCATCTAGCGTTTGTGTTGATGGAGATATAATTGGTGAAATAGGTGTAGGCTTTAATGTATTAATAGGAATATCTAAGGATGATACTTTTGAAGACCTAAAATATATAAAAGATAAGATTATCAATTTGAGAGTGTTTCATGATGAAAATGATAAAATGAATTTGTCACTATTGGATATTAAAGGTGAGATACTTGTGATATCTCAGTTTACATTGTATGGTGATTGTAGAAAAGGAAGAAGGCCCAATTTTATGGACGCACAAGGTGGAGAAGAGGCTAAAAAGCTATATGAAGAATTCTTAGATCTTCTTAAGACATCAAACTTAAAAGTTGAATGTGGAGAATTTGGAGCAGACATGAAGGTTAAAATTAATAATGATGGGCCTGTTACCATATTATTAGATAGTAAGAGAAATTTTTAGGAGGAATTCAGATTGATTATAAAAACATTAATAGCGGGAATGTATGAAGAAAATTGTTATTTGATAATGGATGAAGGCACCAAGGAACTTGCAATTATAGATCCAGGTGGGCAACCGAATTTGATAGAAAAAGAGATTAGTAAGTTGGATGGAAAGCCTAAATTTATTCTTTTGACACATGGACATATGGATCATGTGGGAGGAGTTATTGAATTAATGAATAAACTCAATATTCCTTTTTATATAAATGAAAATGAAGAACAATATATGAAAAATGACGAGTTTGTATTTGGATCACTGCCAAAAGCTTCAAAATATTTAAAAGAAGGAGATACAGTATCTTTAGGTAATAATATAATAAAAGTTATAGAGACAGCTGGGCATACAGCAGGTGGTATATGCTTCCTAGTAAATGATGAACTGTTTACAGGAGATACTCTTTTCCAAGGATCTATTGGAAGAAGTGATTTTCCAGGAGGGAATGGAGCACAGCTTATAAAAAATATAAAGGAAAAGTTATTGCCTTTGGGAGATAGTGTTAAAGTTTATCCTGGACACGGTCCAGCATCTACAATAGGGTATGAAAAAAGGAATAATCCATTCTTATAAAAATAAAAATGTGCATTAATTTGCACATTTTTAAGGGGAGAAACGATGGAAGTTAAAGTTAGTTTAAATGATTTTAAATTTAGATACGAAGTATACCAATTATTTAATGTATATTACTCAATGAGAGAAATTAAATTTGTGAGTGCAGAAGATGCAGATTATATGGTTTATATTGATGAAAAAACCTTAAGGTTTGAATATAATAATTATTATGTAGAAGAATCTTTAGGAGAAGATATTAAAAATTCTCTTAGAAGATTTCTTTTTCTGTGCTTGAGAAATGTAACTCATGACATTTATCCTTGGGGAATATTAATTGGAATCAGACCATCTAAAATAGCATTAAAATTGCTTGAAGAAGGCAATACTGAAGATGAAGTGATAGAAATATTTAAAGAAAAATACTTGGCTCATGAGGATAAAGCTAGACTTTGTATAGATGTGGCAAAAGCTGAGAAGAAAATAGTTAATAAGGATAAAAATACTATAGCTATATATATAGGCATGGCATTTTGTCCAACAAAATGTTTATATTGCTCATTCACTTCGAATCCTATAGGTGTTTATAAAAAGATGGTAACGCCATATATAGAGGCACTTATTAAAGAGATAAAAGGTATGAGTTCATATGTGAAGGAAAGAAAACTTAATATCGAATCAGTATATTTTGGTGGCGGTACTCCAACATCAGTAAGTGATGAAGAGTTTAATATAATTATGAAAGAAATTTATAATTGTTTTATTAAGGATGATAATATAAAAGAGTTTACAGTTGAATGCGGAAGACCAGATACGCTGACTAGAAATAAACTTCAGACAATGAAAGAGTATGGAGTAGACAGAATAAGTATTAATCCCCAAACAATGAATGATAAAACTTTAAATTTAATTGGGAGAACTCATTCTTCAGCAGATATAAAAGAAAAATTTAAAATGGCAAGAGAACTTGGATTTGATGATATTAATATGGATATAATAATAGGACTTCCAGGTGAGACTCATGAGGATGTTATTCATACTAAGAATGAGTTAATAAAACTAAGACCTGATAGCATTACAGTTCATGGCCTAGCGCTTAAAAGAGGGTCTAGAATGTATGAAGAATTTATTTTAAAAAAAGGAATACAAATTACGTCTCAAGATGAAATTATAAAAATGTATGAAGAAAGTAGGAATCTGGCAGAAAATTTAGGTATTTCACCATATTATATGTATAGGCAAAAAAATATGGTTGGAAATATGGAGAATTTAGGTTATGCTAAAGAAGGCAAAGAATGTATATACAATATTCAAATGATTGAGGAAAAACAAACAGTAATTGCACTGGGAGCAGCAGCTGTAAGTAAAGTGATATTTTTAGAGGAAGATAGACTTGAGAGATTTCCAAATTTAAAAGATCTTCATGAATATGTATCTAGAATTGATGAAATGATCGAGAAAAAGAAAGCGTTGCTTGATACATTGTATACATAATTAAATGTAATAAATTAGAATATTGTAAATTTGTTTAGTCAAATAGGAGGAAAAGATCAATGGCGATTGAAATGCAAGCACCAAAAGGTACCAAGGATATGTTGCCTGAAGATGCCTATAAGTGGCATTATATAGAAAGTGCCTTTAGAAAGGTTGCTAAAACATATGGAATTAGAGAAATTAGAACTCCGATGTTCGAACACACAGAGTTATTTTTAAGAAGTGTTGGAGATACAACAGATATAGTTCAGAAAGAAATGTATACTTTCAATGACAAGGGAAATAGAAGTATAACATTGAAACCAGAAGGAACTGCATCAGCAGTAAGGGCGTTTGTGGAAAACAGGTTATTTAACGAAGCTCAGCCAACAAAATTATACTATATTACACCAGCGTTTAGATATGAAAATGTCCAAAAAGGAAGGCTTAGACAATTTCATCAATGCGGATTAGAAGTGTTTGGTTCAAATGCAGCTTCGATGGATGCGGAAGTTATAGCAGTTGCTATGGATACATTAAAAGAATTAGGCTTAAAAAGTTTAAGTTTAAATATAAATAATTTAGGCTGCCCAAGTTGTAGAACTAAATATAATGAAGCGCTTAAGAAATTTTTAGCTGATAATTATGATGGTCTTTGCGATACTTGTAAAGATAGATTTGAAAAAAATCCTATGAGAATATTGGATTGCAAAGAGAAGAAATGTCATGAAATTACTAAAAATGCGCCGATAATATTGGATTATGTTTGTGAAGAGTGTAGTACACATTTTAATAAAGTTAAAGAATATTTAGATATCTTAGGACTTCCATATACAATAGATCCAGGCATCGTAAGGGGATTAGACTATTACACAAAAACTATATTTGAAATTTTAACTTCTGATTTTACTGTATGTGGAGGAGGAAGGTATGATAAGCTTATAGAAGAACTTGGTGGACCAGATATGCCAGCAGTTGGATTTGGTATGGGTGTTGAAAGATTAATTATGACTTTAGAAAAAGAAAATATAGAAATACCTAAAGAAAATTTATTTGATTTATATATTGGTGCTAGAGGAGAAGCAGAAAGTAAGTATGCTTTTAAGCTGGCTAGTGATTTAAGGGCTTTAGGTGTGAAGTGTGAGATAAATCACATGGGTAGAAGCGTGAAAGCTGAAATGAAGTATGCAAACAAATTAGGAGCAGCATTTACTACTATTTTAGGTGAAGATGAATTAACAAATAAAAAAGTTAATTTGAAAAGAATGAGTGATGGTGAAATTTTTGAAGTTTCATTAGAAGACTTGATGGAAATAGCTAAAATAGTTAAATAAGAATAAGTTAAACTAAGGGAGGATTTTAGTAATGGGTGAATCTTTAAATGGATTAAAACGTACAATGATGTGCGGTGAACCTAGAGAAGAACATGTAGGTAAAAAAATAACATTAATGGGATGGGTTCAAAGAAACAGAAAGCTTGGAGCACTTGAATTTATTGATTTAAGAGATAAAACAGGTATAATGCAAGTTGTATTTGGTGAGGAAATTAATGCAGAAGCTTTTGAAAAGGCAAAAGGAGTAAGATCTGAATATTGCGTAGCAGTAACAGGGGAAGTTGTTAAAAGAGAAAGCATTAATGAAAATATGCCAACTGGTTTTGTTGAATTAAAATGTGAATCTATAAAGATACTTTCAGAATCAGAAACTCCACCAATATATATAAAAGAAGATTTGGATGCAGCTGAAAATATTAGGTTAAAATATAGATATTTAGATTTAAGAAGACCTGATATGCACAAAATATTTGAAATTAGAAGTAAAACTACAAAAGCTATACGTGATTATTTAGAAGAAAATAACTTCTTAGATGTAGAAACTCCTATTTTATCAAAGAGTTCTCCAGAAGGAGCTAGAGATTACTTAGTACCTTCAAGAAATTATCCTGGAATGTTTTATGCACTCCCACAATCACCACAAATATTTAAGCAATTATTAATGGTATCTGGATTTGACAGATATTATCAAATAGCTAAATGTTTTAGAGATGAAGATTTAAGAGCAAACAGACAACCAGAATTTACTCAAGTAGATATGGAATTAAGTTTTGTAGAACAAGAAGACATAATGGCAGTAAATGAAGGTTTAATTGCTCACGTATTTAAAAAAGTAGCAGGGGTTGATGTGCAGCTTCCAATTAAGAGAATGACATTTAAAGATGCTATGGAAAAATACGGTTCAGATAAACCAGATTTAAGATTTGGGATGGAAATAACTAATATAACAGAAGATGTTAAGGATTTAGATTTTGTTGTATTTAAATCAGCAATAGAAGCTGGTGGATCTGTTAGAGCTTTATGTTTAAAAGGTGGAGCAGACCTTGGAAGAAAGCCTTTAGATAAATTAGGGGAGTTTGTTAAGACTTATAAAGCTAAAGGTCTTGCTTGGATTCAACTTAAAGAAGATGGAGTTAAATCATCAATAGCTAAGTTCTTAACTGATGATGTAACAAATTCTATAGTAAAAACTATGAGTGCTGAAACTGGAGATGCTATACTTATAGTAGCAGATAAAAATTCAGTGGTATTCCAAAGTTTAGGCGCGTTAAGATTAGAACTTGCTAAGCAATTTGATTTGATTAAGGATAAGAATGAATTTAATTTCACATGGATTACTGAATTCCCACTATTTGAATATAGTGAAGAAGAAGAAAGATATAAAGCTTGTCACCATCCATTTACTGCACCAATGGATGAGGATTTAGATTTTATCGAATCAGATCCAGGAAATGTACGTTCTAAGGCTTATGACTTAGTATTAAATGGTGAAGAACTAGGTGGAGGTTCTATAAGAATTCATGATACAGCTCTTCAAGAAAGAATGTTTAGAGCACTTGGACTAACAGATGAAGTAGTCAATGAAAGATTTGGATACTTATTACAAGCATTTAAATTTGGACCACCACCACATGGCGGTTTAGCATTTGGTCTTGATAGAATGATTATGTTCTTAGCAGGAACAGAAAATATCAAAGATGTTATTGCATTCCCTAAAAACCAAAATGCATACTGCTACCTAAGTGAAGCACCAAATATAGTTGATGAAAAGCAATTAACTGAACTTGGCATAGGAATATTACCAAAAGAAGAAAAAAATGATAAAGAATAGAATTAATTAATTAATTATAAAAGACTCTTATACGAATGAAAGTATAAGAGTCTTTATTTAAGTTTATATTATTATATAGGGTTAATTTATATAGATAAGACTTTTAATTATCTTGTTTTAATTTACAATTGGTTATCATTAGAAGAGTATTGGCGCATTAGTATTTAGTATATCAATAAGCCTTTTGCTTAATAGTGGTTCTTCAACTGCATTATCGCAGGCAAATTTAAGAGCCTCTAAGCTCATAGAAATATCCTCTTCTATGAATTCTTTTGATTCCCATGATACAGATTCCTTTACAAAATTAAATATGTCACATGGGTTATCAAAAATTTCTATAAATAGTCTTTGATTAGGATCGTTATTCCAAGTTGCATTAAACTTTTGAGAAAAAGATTTCAATTCTTGGCTTAATGACTCAGAATCATATTCCCAAAGATTATTTAAGAAATTATATAAATTTTTCATCGAATTCACAGAAGTTAAATCCACATTTGAATCATTGTATTTCAAAGTCTCATTAATAACAGTATCAAAATCTGATACTGGAATAAAGAAACCATCAGATTTACGGTCAAAACAAGTAAAAAAAGATGTTGGCAAGAATACATGTTGTAAAAATCCTAATAGGCTATAGCCGCAAGGATAAGCAGCCCAACCACATTGGAGAATATTTTTTTCAAGATCAAAGATTCCAGTATAAATTACTTTTGAGGTGTTAGTTATCTCTTTATTATCAAAATAGCCCTCCCATAAATTTTCTTCATTTAGGATTTTTTCTTCCCAAAAAGAAAAGTTTCTATAAGGTTTATTTTGAAGAATATTTTGTTTTATGTTAAATTCCAATGATAAATTCCTCCTCTCGATGTTATCATAATATTTTAAAAAATACATTTTAAATTTATGATTAATTATGTTAGAGTTTAGAATAGAATTCTACAATTAACGAATCATTGATTTCAATAGGAACTTCTTCTCTTAAAGGGTATCTTATAAGAGTTCCTGAAAAATTATCTTGATCTTTGGTTAGATACGGGTAGGTATTAAGAGTATTAGATAAAAAAGTATCCCTAAACAAGTCGTTGCTTCTGGACTTTTCTTTTAAAGAAATTATATCACCTATATTTACTTCAAAAGAAGGAATATCTACCTTTTTATCATTAACTAAAATATGCCCGTGAACTACCATTTGGCGAGCTTGTGCAATAGAAGACGAAAAGCCTAGTCTGTAAACTAAATTATCTAATCTACATTCTAACCTTTTTATTAGAGCATAACCAGTAGGTTCTTTATCTTTTAACGCTTTTCGTACATAGGAGGCAAATTGCTTTTCCATTACACCGTAGTATGCTCTGAGTCTTTGCTTTTCAAGTAATTGAAGGCCATAAGCCGAAAGCTTTTTTGCGTTTCTAGCACTGCCATTGTTGGCCCTTTTCATAGCTTTGGGATGTCCACTAACGTTTAATCCTAAGCGTCTACACAACTTGAATCTAGGTTCTCTCATTCTTGCCATAATTATCATCTCCTATAAGGTCTTGTTTTGATAAAAGTCAACCTAAAATAATACAACAAATATAATACACGAATAAAAATCATCTTAATGTTTTTCTATTCCAGCGGAATAATATTATTTAGAAATATATATTGATGATTTCATAAATTAGTTTGTACAAGATAATTTATTTGACACGTTGTATTTTTTGGTAATTGAGTTTAATTAGTTAAAATTATGAAATTAAATTTCTTATTTGTAAATCGCAAAGTAGGGATAATGAGTCATATATGTTATAATTAAGCGGAAAATAAAATGATAAAAAAGTTGGGGGAAGAAAAATGTTAGGAACAATAGTTAATTCGTTAGCAATAATAGGTGGGTGCTTAATAGGGTTAATAGTAAAAGGTGGATTAACCGAGAAGATTAGTAATACAATAATGAATGGTTTAGCCTTATGCGTATTATATATAGGTATATCTGGAGCGCTCAAGGGAAAAGATACATTGCAAATAATAATTTGTATTGCACTAGGTGCTCTTATAGGAGAAATTATAGATATTGATAGAAGATTAAATGATTTAGGAAATATGATTGAGAGAAAAATAAATGGAAAAAGAAAAAATAATTCTAATGATAAAATATCCATATCAGAAGGATTTGTTACATCTAGCTTATTATTTTGTGTTGGAGCAATGGCAGTGGTGGGTTCTCTTGAAAGTGGGTTACAAGGAAATAACTCAACCCTTTTTGCTAAATCAATACTAGATGGAGTGTCATCAATAATATTTGCATCATCTCTTGGGGTGGGGGTAATGTTATCATCAATCGCAATTTTTATATATCAAGGAAGTATCACTTTGCTTGCAGGAGGACTTTCGACAATACTCACTGATAATGTAATTTCTAATATGTCAGCAGTAGGGAGTCTATTAATTGTAGGACTTGGTTTTAATATGCTTGGGATAAGTAAAATTAAAGTTGCAAATTTGTTGCCAGGAATATTTTTACCAATTATATTTGGATATTTTTTAAAATAAGCTGGCTGAATTGTAGTAGAATATAATATTATTACAATTGCTAATTGGAGGATTTAGAATGAAGATATCGGAACTAAAGAGGAAGTCGAAAAAACAATTGAAAGGAAAATGGGGAATAGCAATAACAACTTTATTTGTAAGTTTAATAATAATAAGTGGATTTTACGTTACGATGAAGCTGCTTCAACCAGATGGAGGTCTTCTTCCTAGTATTGGCGAATGCGTTAGTGTTTTTTTAGGTGGAATGGCTACATTAGGGACATGCAAATTTGTATTAAATTTGGCATTTGGTAATAATGAGGAAAAGTTTAATGATTTATTTGTAGGAGCTAATATTTACTTTAAAACCTTAGGATTATGGATATTGATCAATTTAAGTGTATCTATTGCAACATTGTTTTTGATAATCCCTGGTATTATAGTTTCACTCATGTTTTCACAAGCGTTCTTCATATTGTGTGAAGATAATAATAAGTCTATAATAGAATGTTTAAAGCAAAGTGTATCAATTATGAAGGGACATAATATTCGTTTATTACTTCTTGAATTAAGTTTTGTTGGGTGGTGGATTATTTCAATTTTGACTTTGGGAATAGGATTCTTATGGATATATCCATATCAACAAGTAACTCGTGCCAACTTTTATTTAGAGATAAAGAAGTAATTTGTTATTTAAATCACAGTTGAATAACATAATAAAATGGTTTTTTGATTGAGAAAACATTGTTGAATAATAAACTTATAAGTGGTGATTTTTTATTTGATGTATAAAATATTAGATAAAAAAATATAGCCAAAAATTAATATAAGAATTATAATAAATACGTATACTATTATTTATAATAGTTGTAACTTAAGGGGGGCGCAAGATGAAAAAAGTAAAAATAGCACTACTAGGATTGGGGAATGTTGGTCGTGGTGTTTGGATGATTTTAAACTCTAACAAAGAAGAAATTATGAAAAGATGTGGATATGAAGTAGAAGTTGCAAAAGTTCTTGTTAGAGATAAAAATAAACCAAGAGGCATTGAAATATCGGATGAACTTGTAACAACTGATTTTAATGAAATATTAGAAGATAGTAGCATTAAAATTGTTGTTGAAGTCATGGGAGGAATGGAGCCGGCCAGAGAGTATATGCTAAGATGCATGGAAAACAAAAAGCATATAGTAACTGCAAATAAAATGTTACTAGCAACCGGTGGAGATGAACTTTTTGAAAAAGCAGATGAAAACGGAATTATGTTTAGTTATGAAGCTAGTGTAGCTGGAGGAATTCCAATTATAAAGGGAATAGATGAAAGCTTAACTGCAAATAAAATAGAAACTCTTTATGGAATAGTAAATGGAACAACTAATTACATCTTAAGCAAGATGGAACTTGAAGGTGCTGATTTCGATGATGTATTAAAGGAAGCACAAGAAAAAGGATATGCTGAAGCTGATCCTACATCAGATATTGAAGGATATGATGCACAATATAAATTAGCAATACTTGCTTCATTAGCTTTTGGATCTAAGATAGATGTAAAAAATGTATATAGAGAAGGAATTACCAAAATTGGAGCTGTTGATATGAAATATGCTAAGGAATTTAAAATGGGAATTAAATTACTTGCTATAGCAAAAGAAACTAATGGCAAAGTTGAACTTAGAGTTCACCCTACAATGATTCCGAAGAAACACCCGCTTTCGAATGTTTATGATTCATACAATGCTGTATTTATAAGAGGAAATGCAGTAGGAGATTTAATGTTTTACGGAAGAGGTGCAGGAGATCTTCCAACGGGCAGTGCGGTAGTGAGTGATATTGTTTCGATTGTAAGAAATAATGTTGAAACAGAAAATCCGAATCCAGTAGTAAAGAATAACCTATGGGAAAGAGAAATTTTAGACATGGGTTCAGTTGAAAGTAAATTTTATATAAGAGCAACTGTTTTGGATGAATCAGGGGTTCTTGGAGAAATTACTGCAATACTTGGAAAACATAATGTAAGTATAAGGTCTGTGATACAAAAAGGTGACGAAGAAGATGGTCAGGTAACTATTGTGTTAGTTACTCACAGAACTAGCGAGGCTCAAATTGATGGGGCGGTTGAAGAAATTACTAGCTTAAAATCTGTTTACAAAATAGATAACATAATAAGGATAGAAGATTTTAAATAAATTAAATGTTAAACATGTAATTTCATTTATATAAAAAACAATAGATAGTATTATGATAAAGATTAATGCCGCTTATTACATATAATAAGCGGTGTTTTGTTTTAATTAAAAGTTTTTTAGAAAAAGCTCAAAAAATGCGATACGAAAATTAAGTAAAATATAGAAAAAATATGTTATAATTACTGAGTATTTGAAAAATTGGACAATATATGAGTTATGATAAATAATATATCACTTATTTAGTGGTAAGAAAGGGATGGTCATTTTTGCCTGGAAAAATAAAGAAGATGATTGATGAGATTATTCAACAAAGATCAAAAGGGAATCCTGCTATTAAGGAAATGACTATAGCTAAACTAATCCTAAAAGGAATTAATCCTAATAAATTTGATATAGATTCTCCAGATGATATAACTATAATTAATAAACTTTTCGATATTGCTAGACAGTTAAATATAAAGAATCTGGAAGGTGTTGGGGAAAATATTAAATCCTCATTCTCAACCGAAATATCAGAAGAGGATGCAGTGAAAGATATAAAAAATCAATTAAACATTAATGACATAAAGTTAGTAATATTTTTTGCATCTTCTAATTATAGTCAACAAAAGATAAGTTCGCTTATGCAAGAAGCATTTAAAGAGTGTGTTGTTGTGGGATGCTCTACAGCAGGTGAACTTGTAAGTGGAGAAATACTAGATAATTCGATTGTTGCAATGGCTATTAACTCAGATATTATTTCTGGTATAAAAGTTGAATTGGTTGAAAATATAAAGAAAAATTTAAACTTAGAACCTGCTTTTACTTCCTTTGAAGAATACTTTAAAGAAAGTTTATACAATATGAGTGCAGAAAAGTTTGTTGGTATAACATTAATAGATGGATTAAGTATGAAAGAGGAAAAAATAATGGACATGATAGGCAATAGGACTAATGTGTTCTTTATTGGTGGTTCAGCTGGTGATAACAACGAATTTTTAGAGACATATGTTTCTGTTAATGGATATACTTCGACAGATTCGGTAGCTTTAATTTTACTAAAGATAAGTGATGATGCTGAGTTTAGTTTTATAAAAACGCAAAGTTTCGAATCTTTGGATTATAGCTTCGTTGCAAACAAAGTAGATGAAGAAAAAAGGCAAGTAATTGAATTTAATAATAGACCCGCTGCATTGGAATATGCAGATGCTGTGAAAGCTAACAATATTAAAGAAATTTCAAAATATTTTATGAGCAACCCATTAGGATTAATGATTGAGGAAAATAATTTTTTTATAAGATCACCGCAAAGAGTCATAGGGACAAGTCTGATGTTTTATTGCAATATACTTGAAGGGATGGAAGTTAAACTTTTAAAAGCCACGAATATAATTGATGATACACGAAGGACGATTGAAAATAAAGTCAGTGAATTGGGAAAGATTGATGGCATTATAAATTTTCAATGTATACATAGAACGATGGAATTGAAAAAGAAAAACTTGTCAGATGAATATGCTAAAATATTTAATGATATTCCTACTATAGGATTTTCTGCTTATGGAGAACAATATATAGGTCATATAAATGACACATCTACAATGATAATTTTTAATTTAAAGACAAGAGAATAGACTAAGAGAAACGAAATGAAAAATAGGGAACTTTAAATATATGATTTTTTATAGAATATTAAAATGTTTTTGAAACGAGGCTATAAGTAATGGAGAATTTAGAAAAATTTTTTTATGAAGCTAATATTCTTATTGTTCATGACTACTTTGAAGATTCACGGGTACTAATAAAATTTCTTAATTATAGAGGATATATAAATATAAAAAGTGTCAAAAAAAGTGAATCAATCATAAAATCAATAAAAGAAAATATACCAGATATAATTTTAATAAATATAAACTTGGGAGATATTAATGGGTATGAATTATGCGAAATTATAAGAAAGGAAGATGATTTGGTAGATGTTCCAATTATTTTTATAAACTCAGGTGGAGAAGCTATTGACCGGAATAAAATATATATTGTTGGAGGAAATGATTATTTAAGTACTCCACTTGAATATGAGGAAGTTATAAATAGAATTGAGATGCATTTAAAAATTAGATTTATGGAACATAAGATAAAATTTCATAAGGAGAATTATGAGATAACATATACTGAATTAAAGAATTGGAATAGGGTGTTATTAAAAAGAAATAGTGATTTAGTTAATGAAGTTATTGAAAAAGATAATCAATTGGAGGATATAACTTCTGAGCTAAAAGAATTCAATATTATATTAGAAGAAGAGATGAACGAAAGAACTAGAACAGAAGAGGCATTAAAGGAAAGTGAGAGACAGTTACGGCATTCCATAGAAGAGGCACCAGTCCCAATAATGTTATATACAGAAGATGGTTTTGTAAAAAAGATTAATAGATCATGGAGTGACATTACTGGATATAAGCTTGCAGATATTCCGACGATTTTGGAATGGGCAAATATTTCAGAGGCATTTAAGGAAGAATTGAGTAGTATAAATATAAACAAGTTATTTAATTCTGAAAAAAGACAAAACAATGGTGAGTTTTCTATAAGAACATATGATGGAAGTATAAAGATTTGCAATTTTTATTCAGCATATATTGGTGAGTTAGAGGATGGGCATAGATTATTCATGAAAGTAGCTATAGATGTGACGGAAAAAAAGCATATGGAAGAATTGCAAAAGAGTGTTGAAGAAGAAAGAAAAAAATTGTATGAAATTAAGGAATACGATAGAATACGAACAGAATTTTTTTCAAATATATCTCATGAATTAAGAACACCAATTAACGTAATTTTTTCAGCATTGCAAATGCATGAACTTATATTAAAAGATTGTTTATTTGAAGATAAAGATATCGATAAATATAAATATACTAAAATAATGAAACAGAACTGCTATCGTATTTTAAGACTTATAAATAATATTATAGATATAACGAAAATTGATTCTGGATATTTTAATATCAATGAACATAATATTGATATTATTGCTCTTATAGAGAATATAACTTTATCGGTAGCTGACTATATTGAGAATAAAGGCCTATCACTTATATTTGACACAAACGTAGAAGAAAAAATTATGGCCTGTGATCCGGAAAAGATTGAAAGAATTATTTTAAATATATTATCAAATGCAGTAAAATTTACTTCAAATGGTGGAAAAATATCTGTTAGTATTGAAGATTGTTATGAGAAAATTTGTATAAAAATCAAAGATACAGGGAGAGGCATTCCACAAGATAAATTGAATTCGATATTTGAAAGATTTATACAGGTAGATAAATCTCTAGCTAGAGATCATGAAGGGAGTGGGATAGGGCTCTCTCTTGTAAAGTCCTTAGTTGAGCTACACGGTGGAATAATATCTGTAAAAAGTAAAATGAATTGTGGCACTGAATTTGTTATATATATCCCATGCAAACTAGTGAAAAATGAAGAAGAATATTCTTTTTGTAGCTCTATAGGCGGAGATTGCATTGAAAAAATTAATATAGAATTTTCGGATATATATAATTAAAAGTATAGATTTTAATATATATTGCAAAAATAATCCTTTATCATAATCCTAAAAATATTACAAGAAATTTAACAGTAATTGTGAATTATACATTGTACATTGTAAAATGCAACATATATATGCTTATGAAATATTTCTTTTATAATGTAAGTATATGTGAAAAAAAGTTAAGATAATATAGTAAAAAGATATTTTTACTTACTTTTTTTAAGAATTTTAAACAAATGTTGAATATAAATTTGATATTTGTTACTATATTAATGTGTTTAATAGGTTGGAGATAATGGGGTTTCAAACAATTAATGGGACTTTATTTATCTCTTTTTGATTGTTATAGGCAGTGAGAAATAAGAATTTAAACTATTTGCCCCCAAAAGGAATGTTTCTAGAGTGCGAGGAATAATTTGCTATTGCATATCTAAGTATTCAAGTAATATAGTTTCCACACTTTATATGCTATGTTATTAGAAATATTACCTTTTAATAATATATGAACCTCTGTATTTATATAGCTTCATAAATACAGAGGCTTTTTAATTCCATTCTTTATGTTATAATTTAAGCAAAAGAAATAAAATACAGTGTGGAGGAAAAGGATGGGTAGTAATAGAGATTTAATTAGATATTTAAAGATATTATTAAGCGCATACTTAATTATAGGACTAATTTTAATTTTTAGTAGTTCTATGGTTTTAGATTTAAGTCTTAATGTTTTAACAATAACAGGGATATTTGTGGCGTGTACACTGGTATATGGAGTATTAATTAGAAATAAAAAATATATATCTACGGCAATTATTGTTGCATTGTTATATGTTGTTGCAATTATCATATATAGTCCATTAATTAGCTATAATGCTCATAGAAATCTAATAGGAAATATAGAAGAAATGGATTTTTCTAGCCAAATAGAATATATTGATATAAATCAGTTGCCTATTATTGATAAAGAACTTGCATATAAGTTAGCTGATAAGAAATTAGGTGAAATTACTAGTCTTGGGAGTCAAGTGAGTGTTGGTCAATTGACATTACAAAGTGTAAATGGTCAACTGTGTTATGTTGGACCACTTGAGCATTCTTCTTTTCTTAAATGGATTAGTAATAGAGAGGGAACAATAGGGTATATTAAGGTAAGTGCTACAAATCAAAATGATGTAGAGTTGGTTACGCAGCTTGATGGAAAAGATATTAGGCTTAAATATTTAAATTCTGCATATTTTCTTAGTGATTTAAATAGAGCGGCTTACTTTAGAGATATGAAAGCAGGGCACACAGATTATACTTTTGAATTAGATGATAGCGGCAGACCATATTGGGTCATTACAAGATATGATACTGGCGTGGGCATTACAGAAGAGAAGGCCATAGGTGCATTAGTAATGGATGCTCAGACAGGTGAATCAACTATTTATAATACTGATAATCTACCAGAATGGGTAGACAGAATACAGCCGATGAAATATATTAATAGGTATATTAATAAATGGGGAGAATTGGTTCATGGTGTTTTGAATTTTACGGATAAAGATAAGCTTAAGACAACAACGGATGGTATGAACATTATATACAATAAGGGCGTATGCTACTATTATACAGGTATAACTTCAGTAGGAAGTGATGAATCACTTGTAGGATTTATGCTTACTAATACAAGGACAGGAGAAACTAAAATGTATAAAACTGCTGGTGCTACAGAAGAAGCAAGCATGAGATCAGCAGAAGGAAAGGTACAACAGTATGGGTACAAAGCTACTTTTCCATATCTGATCAACATACAAAATGAGCCGACATATTTTATGACGCTCAAAGATTCCAATGGGTTAGTTAAGCAATATGCTATGGTGAATGTAAAAAATTATAACACTGTAGGAGTTGGGGATACTCTTCAAGCTACTCTAAATAAATATTTAGAGGGATTAACCAATACTAACATTTCTCTCGAAAGTGGAAACCAGGAAGAAGTTATAAGAGGAGAAGTAGAGAGGATAGGTCTAGTTATTAAAGAAGGTACGAGTATTTATGACATTAAGTTAAAAAATAATGAGAATATTTTCTCGGTTTCAACGGAGACATCTAGAGAGGTTGCATTAACTCAGGTTAACGACTCAGTGGAAATGAAGTTTATTAAAGTTGGAGATAATAGATATATTATAACTAATTCATTTAGTAATCTTTCTTTTGGTAACAGTGAGAAACAGAAAAAGGAATAGGAAGAAAATAATTAAAATTAAGTATTGCAATTAAAAGGGAGCTATGATATACTAAAATAGTTCCTAAAGGGAATAAAAAATATATCAAAGATTTAATTATATTAAAATTTCTCCTTATGAGAAAGTATTATTTAACTAAGTCTTTAAATTTGGAGGAATTGAAAATGGAAGATAAAACATTAGTATGTAAAGATTGTGGAAAAGAATTTATATTCACAGTTGGAGAACAAGAATTCTACAAAGAAAAAGGATTCGAAAATGATCCTGTAAGATGTGCAGATTGTAGAAGAGCTAGAAAGCAACAAAACAACAGAAGATAGTTTCTGTTTGCAAAGATAAGCTATAAGATATTATTCTTATAGCTTTTTTATTATATATTAGTATAATTAATATTTTTGTGGTATATATAGGATATTATTAATTAACAAACCATACACTAATTTATATGGTCATTTTGAACCCCTTCTCTTTTAACTGAATGTCTTTTTCTGTTTGGATTGTGGTTCATATTTTCTTGAGTTATAGGAGTTTGATGATTGCATTTTTCCATTCTAGCATGTTTGTTATCAGGTTGACTATCTTTTGGCATAATAAAAACCTCCCTTAAACAATAAATTTACATATTAATTTTTTGCTAAGTGGTACAATATTATTCGTAAGCTGTAGAAAAAATAATAACAATATTGGTTATATTATTAATTAAATAGAAAATAAATAAACCTGCTAAATAATATATTAATTATACCTATATTATTTAGCAGGTTTATTCAAATCTATTTTCGGTATATAAATTATTTTGTAATAGTTAATGTAAACAAAAACTTAGTTAAGATTCAAATTTAAAAAATTTGTAGCTTCAACTTCGCTAATATTTTTTATAACTGAAACTTCTTCAACTAAAAATTTGTAAGCAGTATTAAATAATTGTTTTTCACTTGAACTAAGTGATTTTTTCTTATTCATAAGAATCAGATCGTAAACTACTTCTGCACTATCTTTAAGTAATCCAGATCTTATTTTTTTTGCATTAGCCTGATATCTTTCCTTGGATGATGCAAGTTCAAATTCACTACTTTTATTTTCAAGAGTGAGTAATATATGATCTAAGGTAGAGTTATCACAAACTTTTCGTAAATTTGAGTTAGATGCCTTATCACTTGGAATCATAATTTCTAAATTATTTGACATGATCTTTACGATTATGTATTCCTTGGTATTTCCTGAAAAAATCTTATTTTCTATTCTTTCAACAGTGCCTATGCCTTGCATTGGATAAACGACTTTATCTCCTATCAAAAACAAAAAACACACCTCCTTAAATGGTTGTTCTATTATTATAACACATTATTAAAAAAAATAAAACTTAAATATATCATATCTATTATTCTATGTCAATAATATTTGCAGTTTTTAAAATGTAATACTAATTCCTTGGATAACTATGTTGTGTAAAAATTTATATGACAATTAAATGTAAATAATAAATTGAAAAATACATATTTAAAGAAATTATGACAAGTAATAATAATACAAAAAATAAAATAAATGTAAAAAATGTAAAAAAATATAGAAGCATGAGTGAAACAACAACTTGATAATAAATAATATGTGATGTAAAATTAAGGAAATGATTACAGAAAAGAGGGGGTTGCTGGCGTGGGGATTCATAATAAAAAAGTTATAAAAAGTGAAAGAAAAATAAAACGGAAAAATAAGAATTTGCTTGCTGATAAGATTTTGGCTTATAATCCCGAGTTGTTGGAGGGAATTGGAGTATATAAAGATGCAAGCAGAAACTTTATATTTTTAATATTTCTTGGAGCTTTGTTAATCGATTTTCCGATAATATCAGTGCCTTGTTGTATATTATCTATGTTTTTTATTATTAGAATGTTGCAGTTTATAAAGTATAAAAGCATAAATAA
The DNA here is from genome assembly GCF_036699995.1 of Clostridium beijerinckii. Taxonomy (NCBI): domain Bacteria; kingdom Bacillati; phylum Bacillota; class Clostridia; order Eubacteriales; family Clostridiaceae; genus Clostridium; species Clostridium beijerinckii. Next base: position 1,816,750 of record NZ_CP144906.1, read on the forward strand.
TATAGTAAATGAAATTGCGAAGGATTTATCTTTTAAAGGGATATATAATAAAGGTAAAGTGGATGATATGTTAAATGATTTTAAAGTTAAATATGGAGAGGATATCGTTGAGTATAATCAATTGGTAAGTATGCTGGAGAAGTACGAAGCTCTAGTAATGAATATTGAATTTGCTTTAAAAAATATAACTTTCAGGGATAAAGTGAAGAAGGATAATAAAGAGGAACTTATAATAAATGATAATGAAATTACTTTCTTTGAAAATGATAATGATATAGATTGTGAAATATATAATAGAGATGAGTATAAAAATAAGAGAGCAAATAATTATTATAGAAGTTTTAATGAAAAATTTTCTGTGCTTTATAAAAATGGTGATAGAGAGATTAAGAGAGTTAACAAAGCAATTGAGTTCTTTGATGATGGAGATAATGAAAATACTAACGAAAGTGCCGTTGTCCTAAAAAATGTTAATAAAGAAAACAAAAATCTTACAGTATATTTATATAAAAAGTCGTCGTCACTACAAAAAAATGTATTATAATGAACTATCTTTTATGATGGAGTTAATAAAAAGTAAACTTCTACCGACTGTAGTATATGATTTGATATCACAGTTAATAGGAGTTGTCTTTTTTTTTATTTTGTAATAAAATCTAATGAGTATAGTAATATGTATTTATTAAAATTAATTATAAGTATAATTATATTAGATTACTTATGGAGGAAAAAATGCAAGATATAATGATAATAGGTATAGCTGGAGGAAGCGGATCAGGTAAAACTACGTTGGCTCAAAATATAAGAGAAGCTTTTAGTGATGATATAGTAATTCTTTGTCATGATTACTATTATAAATCTAATGAGGGAATTTCTTTGGAAGAAAGAAAAAAACTTAACTATGATCATCCTAATTCTTTTGATACAGATCTACTAATAGAACAGCTTAGACAATTAAAAGCGGGAAATACCATATATCATCCGGTATACTCTTTTGTTGAACATACAAGATTAAACGAAACTGTAGAAGTAAAACCAGCTAAAGTTGTAATAGTTGAAGGTATATTAATATTTGAAAATGAAGAACTTTGCGATTTGATGGATATTAAAGTTTTTGTAGATACAGCTGGTGATGTTAGAATAATAAGAAGATTGTTAAGAGATGTAAAAGAAAGAGGAAGAGATTTAGACTCTGTGATCAATCAATATTTAGGCACAGTGAAACCTATGCATGAGGAGTTCGTTGATCCAAGTAAGAGAAGGGCAGACATAATAATTCCAGAGGGTGGTTGTAATGCAGTTGCTTTAAGCATGCTACTGGAAAGAGTAAGAAATTTTATATATAAAGAATGGCAGTACATAATTTTTAAGTAGTATTAAATAAAGTGTGTCTTTTTAAGTTTTAGTAAATTTAAAAAGGCATTTATTAATTATTATAGACAAGTGTGAGTAGTAATTTATAAAAAGGAGAAGATACGTATGAAAAAGGTGGATGCAGTAATATTTGATATGGATGGCGTATTAATAGATTCAGAAAGAATATCGCTCAAGTGCTATCAAGAAGTTTTGAAGGATTATAAGTATGAAATGGATGAAGAAATTTACGTAAAATTCATAGGGAGAAATGTTGAGGGGATAAAAGAGGCGTTGCAAGAGGAGTTTGGAAAAGACTTTCCTTTCGATGAGATATATAAGAAAAAATCTAAATTAGCATTGGAATTTACTGATAAAAATGGTGTTAAAATTAAGCCTGGAGTACATGAATTATTAGATTATCTAAATAGTGAAAATTATAAAATAGCAGTGGCTACTTCAACAAGAAGACAAAGGGCGCTTGAATTATTGGAAAGAGCAAAAATAAAGGAAAAAGTTAATTATATAGTTTGTGGAGATCAAGTTGAAAATTCTAAACCTGATCCAGAAATATTTTTAAGAGCAGCGGAAGGGCTAAATGTTAAACCACATAACTGCTTAGTTGTTGAAGATTCGGATGCTGGAATAACAGCCGCCCATGCAGCGAGTATGACAGGGGTTCATGTTCCAGATATGAAGATATTAGATGATAAGACAAAGAAGCTAGCGTTTAAAATATGTAAGGAATTGGTTGATGTTAAGAGTGTTTTAGAAGAAATCAAGGATAATTGAATTTAATTAAGATTGAGAAAGGAACACTAAAATTATGAGTGAAGGATTAATAGGTTCTTATTGGGGAGTTAATTTAGAAAGTAAAGTAATAAGCCAATCTAGTACGACACTAGCTGTTTTGATGCCAGGAATTGGCTATACCTTAGATAGGCCTCTTTTAGATTATTCGAAGAAATTAGCTTTAGAGTTAGGTTATGATGTTCTTTCTTTAGAATATGGTTTTCAAATTGCAAGAAAAAACTTGCTTGTAGAAAAGGAGCTTAAGCACTTAATAAACGAATCTATATGTATCTTTAAATCAGCATTAAAAGGTAATTACACCAAGATAGTATTCATATCTAAAAGCATAGGAACTATTGTACATACTCTGCTTTGTGATGAGATTAGCGGTTATGAAGTTAAGCATATTTACTTAACTCCTATAGATAATACTTTAAAAGTTGGAATAAAGGAAAAATCACTGGTGATAACTGGAACGGACGATTCGTTAATAAATAAAGAATCTATTGAAGAAATAAAAAGAATTAATGGTGTAGAGATGATTGAAATAGAAGGGGCCGATCATTCGCTAAATATAAGTAATGATATATTGAGAAGCATAGATGTTATTCATAAAGTAATTGAGGCTGAAAAGAAATACTTAATATAATAAAAAACATTTAAAGAATGTATTCTTTAAATGTTTTTTATTCTTTAGAAAATTATAATGTCAGATTTAAAGAACGGATGTGTGAAATCAATGACTCAACCACAGTCATCTGTAATTTCTGTGAATTTTATTGATAAATCATTTTAGGTTGAATAACTTTAGGATCATATCCGTTATCTTTGAGAGCTCTAATGATTGCTTCTTTGTGATCATGTCCGAAGGTTTCCATTGTGATATCAAGTTCAACTGCACTGTTACGATTAATGCTTACAAATTGATTGTGATCAAGTTTTATTATATTACCATGAGCTTCTGCAATTACCTTAGATACATTGGTTAATTCTCCAGGTTTATCTGGAAGTAAAACAGAAACTGTACAAATACGTTCTCTTTCTATTAAACCATGTTGCACTAGGGAGGCAAAGGTAATTACGTCCATGTTACCACCGCTTATAATTGATACAATCTTTTTATCTTTTACATCTAAATGTTTTAAAGCTGCTACTGTTAATAAGCCTGAGTTTTCAACAAGCATTTTGTGATTTTCGAGCATATCTAGGAATGCTCCTATAAGTTCGTGATCCTCAATGGTTATGATATCATCTAGATTTTGTTGTATATATGGAAAAATCTTAGAACCAGGGGTTTTAACGGCAGTACCATCGGCTATTGTATCTACTGAAGGAAGAGTAGTTACATCTCCATTCTTTAAAGAAACTTGCATGCAGTTTGCGCCAGCAGGCTCTACCCCTATAACTCTTATATTAGGGTTTAGAAGTTTTGCAAGTGTAGAAACACCTGTAGCAAGTCCACCGCCACCTATTGGGACTAGGATTATATCAACAGTTGGCAATTCTTTTATGATTTCCATTGCTATTGAGCCCTGACCAGTTGCTACGTCTAAGTCATCAAAAGGATGAATAAAAGTATAACCTTCTTCTTCAGCAAGTTTTAAAGCGTAATTGCAAGCCTCATCATAAACATCTCCATGTAAAATAACTTCTGCTCCATAGGCTTTTGTACGATTAACTTTCATTAGAGGAGTAGTGGTTGGCATTACAATTATTGCTTTTGTGTTATAGGCTTTGGCAGCATAAGCTACCCCTTGAGCATGATTGCCAGCAGAAGCTGTCACAAGACCTTTGTTTCTATCTTCTTCTGAAAGCGTGCTAATCTTATAGTATGCCCCTCTGATTTTATACGCCCCTGTTTTTTGCATATTTTCAGGCTTAAAGTAGACTTTATTTCCTGTAATATCTGAATAATAGTCGCTAAATACTAACTTGGTTTTTAAGATTACCTTTTGCACGATTTCATATGCTTCTTCAAATTTATCAAGTGTCATCATTTTTGTAATATCCCCTTTATATGTATATTGCTTTTAGCTAATAGTTTTATGATAACATGTTAGCATTTTATGTCAAGTAAGAGTTTTTAAGACAATAAGTTTTGTAAATTTAAATTAAAAGGTAACTCTAGGGATAAGGAATAATAAAAAAATAACAAGTTAAGATGATGCTGCAATACTATAATGAAATAAATATATTTATCAAAAAGATATTTTTATTAGTATTAAAGTGTTAATAGCATTTTTAACTTGTTATTTCTGAGCATTTTAGATAGGAAAAAATTCATAATATATAGTTAAGACATATGATTTACATAAAGAACTTTTATTATTAATGCCCTTTATGCTTTTCAAGCTTTTTCTTTTTTCTTAACTCGAACTTTCTTTGTTCTTCTTGCTCATTTTGTTCTTTTGATTTTTGTTTGCGTACAATTTTGCTTTGTTCATGCTGTAATTGCATTGCTATTTGGGCTTTGGTTCCTATGCCTTTAACATTAACCTCTTTTCTAATGCTTCGTTGAAGCCTTTTAGGATTAGGTTTTGCTGGTGATTTAAAGTCATCAGACAATACTGGCAAACTAAAATTTAGACGATAGAATTTTTTCAGTATGAGCTCGTAAACTTCCTCGTCTTTTGGCTCTGAGCCGAAGGTAACTTTGCATACCTTATATTCGCCGTTTTCAATACTTTCAAAGACACCAATCCAAAATGGATCATCAAAAAGAACTGTTAATTTAATTATTGTTATCATAATTAAATCCTCCTGTAGTATATAAATTCACAGAGAATGGACAACCCCAGGAGGGCAGGTTACTGCTATATTATAATATAGGTTCTGACTACCAACAGAAACTGTGTTTTTATCTCTTAAATATTATTATAGTAGAAGAGTATACTAATGAAAAGAGAGGTTACTATTAATTATGCTTATATTATGTTTTCTATAAATTAGCAGATAATCTAGATAAAGCCTATAAAAATAGAATCATTGATAGATTTTTATAGAGAAATGTATGTTGAAACATAAAAAATAGCCAGTTTTAATAAACTGACTACATTTTTTATTAACTGACTATATTATCTTAGTTGTCCAATCTTCACAATTCCAAGTTTCTGTTATTATATCTCTATAGAATTCAGGTTCATGCGAAACTAATAAAATTGTTCCTTTATATTCTTTAAGCGCTCTTTTCAACTCATCCTTTGCATCAACATCTAAGTGATTAGTAGGCTCGTCAAGTATTAATATATTAGTTTCATTATTTATAATTTTACAAAGTCTAACTTTTGCAGCCTCACCACCAGATAGAACTCTTATTTGTGATTCTAATTGCTTAGTTGTAAGTCCGCATTTGGCAAGAGCAGCTCTTATTTGATATTGAGTGTATCCAGGGAATTCCTGCCATACTTCTTCTATACAAGTATTGCTGTTATTGCCTCTATCTTCTTGTTCAAAATAACCTATGTATTGATAATCACCTAAATGAACTTCTCCGCTTATTGGTTTTATTATACCAAGTAAACTTTTTAGAAGAGTAGACTTACCAAGTCCGTTAGCTCCAACCAATGCTATTTTTTGTCCTCTTTCCATATATAAATTTAATGGTTTTGTAAGAGGAGAGTCATAACCTATAACTAAATCTTTAGTTTCAAAAATAGCTTTACCTGAAGCTCTAGCAGATTTGAAGTTGAATTCTGGTTTTGGTTTTTCTTTTGAAAGTTCAATTATATCCATTTTATCTAGCTTCTTTTGTCTAGACTTAGCCATATTTGCAGTAGCGACGTTAGCTTTATTTCTTGCTACGAAATCTTCAAGTCTTGCAATTTCTTTTTGTTGTTTTTCGTAAGCAGCTTCAAGCTTCTTTTTATTTTCTTCATATATTCTTTGGAATTCATCATAATTTCCTACGTATCTTGTAAGTCTTCGTTCTTCAACATGATAAATTAGGTTGACTACTGAATTTATGAATGGAACATCATGGGATATTAATATAAACGCATTTTCATATGATTGAAGATATCTTTTAAGCCATTCGATATGTTCTTCATCCAAGTAGTTTGTAGGTTCATCTAAAAGTAAAATATCAGGAGATTGTAATAATAGTTTTCCTAGAAGAATTTTGGTTCTTTGTCCACCAGATAAATCATCAACGTCTTTATCTAACCCTAGGTCTAAAAGCCCAAGACCTTTTGCAACTTCTTCAACTTTTGGATCAATAACATAAAATCCGTTATGATCAAGCATGTCTTGAATTACAGCAGTTCTTTCCAGCATTTTATTTAACTCATCCTCAGTACAATCCCCCATCTTTTCATATAAAGAATTCATTTCTGCTTCTAGGTCAAAAAGATATTTAAAAGCATCTCTTAAGGCATCCCTTATACTTTGACCTTTCATTAATGCTGCATGCTGATCCATGTAACCAACTCTAACATTATTAGACCAAATAACATTCCCTTCATCAGGCATTAGCTTACCAGTTACTATATTCATAAATGTAGATTTACCTTCTCCATTAGCACCAATAAGACCAACATGTTCACCTTTTAATAATCTAAATGAAACATCTTCAAAAATAGCTCTATCTCCAAATCCGTGATTCATATTTTTAACAGTAAGTATGCTCATCAATTACCTCCAAAAAACTTATAAAATTTGCAACAAAGTAAAAAAACTTCTAATAATAAGAGAAAAATAATAAGCTTATAATCACTTTTTGTAGTTGCATATCCCTAATAGTTTAAAGGATAAAAAGCCAGTATGTCAAAGTAAATTTAAGAAAATTTGTGTATATTAAAAATATAGATAAGAAGAGCATTGAAACTATAACAATATATTCATAAAGTAGTAAAATTCATTAAAATTAATATTTATCAATTGCCCAAAGCACCTTGTGTATAAATTATGGTTGTATATTTACATAATATGTTATAATTTTAGTAATAAAATTCGTGTGTCTATAAATTAAAGAATGTTGATAGCTGTTTAGAGAATTTACTTGATAAAACTTTTAATTCAATGTGCTAGAAATGAAAAGAGGATATGCTGGAGGCGTAATTGGATATTTGACCAGATTATATATAAGGGGGAAGCAAGATGGAGGACTTGGTTACTGATAGATTGCTATTAAGAACATGGAAAGAAGAGGATTACGAGGATTTGTATGAATATGCCAAAAGTGAATTGGTAGGTCCTAACGCTGGTTGGATGCCACATAAAGATGAGGATGAAAGTAAAAAAATAATAAAAATGTTTATTAAAAACGATGAAACATACGCTATAGTTTTAAAATCAGAAAATAAAGTTATTGGTAGCATAGGGCTTCATGATAGAAAGCCTGATAATAATTTGTTGAAACTAAATCAGAAAGAAGTGGGGTATGTTCTTAATCCTAGATACTGGGGAAAAGAAATAGTTCCTGAAGCGGTAAAATCATTAGTGGACTATGGATTTAATAAACTAAACTTAGAATTGATTTGGTGCGCACATTTTGATTTTAACAACAACTCAAAAAGAGTAATTGAAAAGTGCGGATTCAAATATAAATTTAAAAAGTTAGAGAGATTAAAACTTCTGAATAATAAAGAGGTAACCACATTGTATTATTGTATTTTTAGAACTGAGTATAAAAATAACCTAAGAATATCCCAAAATATTATGAATTTACATGATTCTGATTACAATAAAATGTCTAAAGAACTTTTAGAATAATTAGTTAGTAAATTAACATTTTGTTTAATAGTAAGAGAAAAGGCATGAAATTAAGCTAATGGATAAGAAAATATCTATTGGCTTAATTTTTATATACAGATAAAAATTATTTTTGTCTGTAAGTAATTAAAAATTTTAAGTTAGCCAAATTTCTATAATAATATTCCTATTTTGGGGCAAACTTTTAGTATAAAAAAAATTTTTATTGATATTATTATAAATTGCGTAAATTATTATATGAAAGGAGATACTATGATGTTAGATTTAACTAAAGAAATAAAAGAAATGGCAGAAAAAATGGGTTATGAAATGAAAGGCTTGGCAGAAGATATGGGGAATGAAATGAGAAACGTGGGAGAATTAGTAAAGTCAAAAGCAGAAAAGTTGACTGATGAAATAAAGAATAGAATGACAAGATGAATATAAAGAAGATAGTAATTACATTATTAGTGTGAATGCTATCTTCTTTATATTTATTTAAAAGTAACATAAAAAAGTAGAAATCATATTATATAGTGGACATGGTTATAGGGTAAATAGACTACCTCGATCTATTAATTTCCCTTTTCTTAGTGCAATGGGTAAGACGTCATATTTAAAAAGAAATTTCTTTATTTGATCTCCCCATGTGTAACTATCTAAATCACCAAAGAAAGCCATCTTATTATTAGAGACCATACCGCCGACCCCGCCTATAAAACCATAATTTAGTGAAGGTAGTAGTATATCTCCGGGAGGAAGCAGAAGAATGTCAAAATCATAATTTTTAAGAGAATTAAAAATCCCTTTATCACTCGTGATTAAGGCTTTTTCTCTAACAGGGAGAATAGAACATTTTGTGTAACCTTGAGGAACATCAATGTGTATTTTTGAATTTTGAGAGTTTAAAAGATTTTCATCGCTATATTTTAAAGTATGTATAAAATAGTTTTCTAAAATTAAAGAATTTAAAATAATATCGTTTGGATATGTATTGGACAATGTGTTTTTTGAAACAATATAATTTATGTCGTTTAATTTAAGGATCTCTTTGAATTTTTCTGAGATATTTTGTTGGATAATTATCTTATTAAATGAATCATTTTTTAGTACATTTAATTGAATATCAGGATGACCATTTATGGCATCATAAACATCATTACATTTAGGGACTAATATTGGTTTTAGGTCTAGTTTGGAAAGGCTAAGTAATTCTTCTTTAGTAATTCTATAATCGACAAAACAATGCATATAAATTCTCCTTATAAGAATGTATGACTGATATTTAAAGGCAAAACAATCAATATTGAAATTATTATTTTAAATTATATTTTGCGCTTTAAAGACTGATATGTCAATTAAGTAACTGCTAAAATGTATAAAAGTTAATATTTTATCAACTAGAAATATATCATATGAATTTTGCATATCCTCAAATTTTTAATACATACTAATATTAAGAAGGGAGTGAAATCCATGCTTATTTTAAAATTAGCTTATAGTGAAGACTTGACTTTTTCCCATGACCTGCAAGAGCTAAAAGAGCTACTAAAGAAGAAGGAGATTTTAATAGGATTTGTTGAAAGTATAGAAGGAAAAACTCATATAATAAAGATAATTTGTGAAGAAAATTGTTATAATGAAAAAGTAAAAGAGATTATTAACTTATATGTTAGTAATATTTTATATAGAATAGTTATTGATAATTATAGAAAAAAGGAAATGTTTGAATTTATAACGGATAATTATTTTTTCTTAAAGCAATCTGAAATATTAGAGGTTGAAGATCAAATACTAAAGGTGTTAAAGTATGAAGAAGTAGATGCAAATGAGGATACTATATTTTGTTTAAATAAAATTAATTCTATGGTAGAAAAGATTAGAGACTGCATAAGTGAAAAACAAGAGATTAATATAGATGGATTTATAACTTTTAGGATGAGAAAATTAAGAGAGGATATAGAAAAAGTTATAGATAAAGTAGTAGAAAGATATATGGTGGAAAAAGAATATAAAGAATTTATAAAACTACTAAAGTACTTTGTAGAAATACAGGAATGCAAAATAGAAGAAATAAATATAATAGTAGAAGATAATAATTATATAGTAAGGGATAAGGAAGGAAAAGATTTATATTACGATTTTTTCAGTGAAATCGCAACAGATCAAAATAAAGCTGAATTAAATATGGAAGATATATTAATTAGCGGACTAATAACAAGTGCACCTGAAAATATAAATATTTATGGAAAAGAAAAATGTAGCAATAAAGAATTTATAGATACTATTCAAAATGTATTTGGAGATAAGGTTCATTTTTATGAAGCAAATAGCGACTATAATAAAATTGGTCAAATAATTGCAAAAAAATATTGACATGGATTAACAACAATGATATACTCATACATGTTAAGAAGAAACAGCCGTTTCTCACCCTGCAGTGTTGAATCTACTAGTATGGGTTTATATGGATGTCTATACATTGAGTATTGATAATTTGAGACGGCTATATGCCGTCTTTTTATTATGTATGTAATTTTTCGGAGGTGAAAAATATTAATAAAGATTTTTCTATTAATGAAGAAATAAGAGAAAAAGAACTTAGAGTAATTGGAAGTGATGGGGAACAATTAGGTGTTATCTCATCAAGTGAAGCAAGAAGACTTGCTGAAGAAAAAGAAATGGACTTAGTTATGATTTCCCCAAATGCGAAGCCACCAGTTTGTAAGATTATGGACTTTGGTAAGTATATATATGAGCAATCAAAAAAGGAAAAAGAAGCTAAGAAAAAACAAAAAATAGTAAGTATTAAAGAAATAAGAGTAAGTCTAACTATTGAGGAACATGATATTGACATAAAAGCAAAAAATGCTAGAAAGTTCCTATTAGAAGGAGATAAAGTTAAAATCAGTGTTAGATTTAGAGGTAGAGAAATGGAACTTGGTCATATAGGACAAAAGATTCTTGATAATTTTGCATCTAAATTAGAAGACGTCTGCCTAATAGAGAAAAGACCTAAAAGAGAAGGCAGAAGTATGACAATGGTTTTAGGGCCTAAAAAGGCATAACTTGAGAGGAGGATTTTAATCATGCCAAAAATGAAGACTCATAGAGGAGCAGCAAAAAGATTCAGAAAGACAGGTACAGGAAAACTTAAGAGAGCTAAGGCGTTTAAGAGCCATATCTTAACAAAGAAGAGTTCAAAAACTAAGAGAAATCTTAGAAAAGCTGGATATGTTTCAGATTCACAAGTAAAAGTAATGAAGAAATTATTACCATACCTATAATATAGGGTAATGCAGGAGGTTTAAGTAATGGCAAGAGTAAAGAGAGCGAAGAATTCTCGTAAAAATCATAAAAAAGTTTTAAAACTTGCAAAAGGATACTACGGTGGAAAAAGTAAGTTATATAAAACTGCTAATGAATCAGTAATAAGAGCATTAAGAAATTCTTATGTTGGAAGAAAGAATAAGAAGAGAGATTATAGAAGTTTATGGATAGCTAGAATTAACGCAGCTACAAGAATGAACAACTTATCATATTCTAAATTCATGAATGGAATCAAATTAGCTGGAATAGACATCAACAGAAAGATGTTATCTGAAATAGCTATAAATGATCCAAAAGCATTTACTGAATTAGTAGAAGTTGCTAAGAAACAATTAAATGCTTAGTACATAAAATGCGGCTTATGCCGCATTTTATTTTTATATTCAAATATAAATAATGATATTATTATTTTTCCATAATCCTATAGTTTTGAGGTGTAAAACTTTGATATATATAGAAAGTAAAGAAAATAATTTATTTAAGAATACAAAAAAGCTTAAAGAAAGAAAAAATAGGACTAAAACAAGTAGGTATATAATTGAAGGATTTAGATTAGTTCAAGAGGCATTTAAGGCAAAGGTCGATGTGGATTACCTAATTGTGACTGAAGATGCACGGGATAAGGTAGACGAATTTTTGAGCGAATATATAAATGATGAAATCAAGATTTATGAGATTTCTGGAAATTTATTTAAAGAGCTTATTTCTACAGAAAATCCTCAAGGAATACTTGCGGTTATAAAAATGAATACAATGGAATCGAAATTAGATGGAGATTTTTACTTGCTTTGTGACAAGGTACAAGATCCAGGGAATCTAGGGACTATAATAAGAACTGCACATGCAGCTGGAGTACAAGAAATTATATTAACAAAGGGTACTGTAGATATATATAATGAAAAGACAATTAGATCCACAATGGGATCTATATTTTATATTCCTATTCATTATGATGATGAGAATCTCTCTTTAGTAAAAGATTTAAAGGGAAAAGGTTTTAATTTAGTAGTAACATCCTTGGATACAGATAAAAATTTCTTTCAAGCAGATTTAAGAGGCAGGGTTCTCTTAACTGTTGGGAATGAAGGAAATGGAGTAAGTACAGAAGTATTGGAGATGGCGGATACTAAAGTTAAGATACCAATGCCAGGCAATGCAGAATCTTTAAATGTAGCAGTAGCTTCATCTGTTATAATGTATGAGAAAGTAAGACAAAATCAATTGTGATTAAATCTTATTAAAATAGGAAAGTATATTAATAGGTTCCTAGGAAAATTTGAAACTATTTAAGAATGAAAGTAGATTTGAATATTTCTAGGAATCTATATTAATATGAAAATATTTTAAAATGTATATATTTATCTATGTGAATAGAAAAATATATAAATATTTATAGGAAACATCTGGTGTTCAGAGTCTTTAAATTTAAAATAATCATGTTAAGATGAAATATTTAATTTAATTTGGAAATATGCTTATGAATATGGTATATTAGAAAGCAGTGGATTTATATATAAATTTTGAAAATAGTATTGATATTTTATATATTTATTTGTATAATGAGTTGTATTAATTGAACATTGAAAAACTGTGAATGAGAGAGTAGATATTAGAAAAGTTTTAAGGGAGAGAAGGTCATAGACTGTAAGCCTTCTTAAATAATATAATATTGAAGTTCGCTCAGGAGTTCTAGCTGTGAAATTTATAGTAGTAGCTAGCGGCAAGAAGAGTCGTTAATTAAATTGAGTTGGGTACTTTTTTTTAGTTCCAATTAGGGTGGTAACGCGGATAATTCGTCCCTTTTTATGAGGTGGCGTTTTTTTTATGCAAAAAAGTCTTTTCGATTGCCAATTTACAATAAACAATTTTGAAAGAAATATTTCTTATATAAGGTGCAATCAAATAAAGCTTTATTTGGAGTTTTCTATAATTGAACACTGAAAATTGTGAATTGTGAATTGTGAATTGTGTATTGACGTTATTGAAAGGAGAAACAATGATGAAAGAAAAACTTAAAGAATTACAAGAACTTGCGTTAAGCAAAATTGAAGCTGTTAAAACTAGCAGCGAATTAGAAGAAATTAGAGTTAAGTTCTTAGGGAAAAAAGGGGAGCTTACTACAATATTAAGAGGTATGGGGAATCTTTCTCCAGAAGAAAGACCTATTGTAGGAAAATTGGTTAATGAAGCTAAAGCTGTTGTTGAAGAAAAATTAGAAAGCGTATTAAAGGCTATTAAAGATAAAGAAAAGGCTGAAAAGCTTGCAGGTGAAACTATAGATATTTCTCTTCCAGGAAGAAAGAAAGTTATAGGAAAGAGGCATCCGTTAGATTTGACTCTTCAAAGCATGGAAGAAATTTTCGTTTCAATGGGGTTCACAATTGAAGATGGACCTGAAGTTGAATATGATCATTATAATTTTGAAGCTCTAAATATACCTAAGGATCATCCGGCTAGAAGTGAACAGGATACTTTATATATAAATGATAATATAGTACTTAGAACTCAGACTTCACCAATTCAAGTTAGAACTATGGAAAATCAAAAGCCACCAATAAAGATGATTTCCCCTGGTAAAGTATATAGATCAGATTCAGTAGATGCTACACATTCACCTATATTCTATCAAATGGAAGGATTAGTTATAGATAAGGGAGTTACATTTGCTGATTTAAAAGGAACATTAGAATTATTTGCAAAAAAAATGTTTGGAGACAAGGTTCAAACTAAATTCAGACCACATCACTTCCCATTTACAGAGCCATCTGCTGAAATGGATGCAACATGCTTTGTATGTGGCGGTGAAGGTTGTAGAGTATGTAAAGGCAGCGGTTGGATAGAACTTTTAGGCTGTGGAATGGTTCATCCAAATGTTCTTAGAAACTGTGGCCTTGATCCAGAAGTTTATAGTGGATTTGCTTTTGGTTTTGGTGTTGACAGAATGGTAATGCTAAAGTATGGAATAGATGATATAAGATTATTATATGAAAGTGATATGAGATTCTTAAATCAATTCTAAAAGCTTAATTTTATTTAAGATTTAAGAATTTAAGAATTTAAGAATATACATTCTTAGGAATATTTATTCTTTAGAATATTACCATATATATTCTAAAGATATACACCTTAAAAAAAGCAGCTATGCTGCAATTAAGAACTTATTAACTTGAAAAAAGCAGCTATGCTGCAATCAAGAACTTTTGAAACTTAAAAAAAGCAGCTATACTGCAATTAAGATTTTTTGAATATTAAAAAGGGTGTAGCTATTCTACCAATTAAGAACTTTTGCACATGTAAAAATGAGGGGGAGTGAAGAAATTGGATTAAAATAAGATGCTATACCCAGCAATAAAAGGAGGAAACAAAATGAAAGTACCATATAATTGGCTTAAAGATTATGTTGATATAAATGTTAGTCCTAAGGAATTAGGAGATAAATTAACTCTAACTGGTTCACAACTAGAAGAACTTGTTATCCAAGGAGATGTAATTCAAAATGTAGTTACAGGAAAAATTACTAATATTGAAAAACATCCTGATGCAGATAAGTTAAGCATATGTCAAGTTGATATAGGAAGTGAACAAATACAAATAGTTACAGCAGCAACGAACATGAAAGAGCAAGATGTTGTGCCGGTTGCTCTTCATGGTTCAACACTTGCCGACGGAACTAAAATAAAAAAAGGAAAACTTAGAGGAGTAGTATCTAATGGTATGTTCTGCTCAGAAGAAGAATTAGGTACAGCTGGAGATGAGCCAGTTCATGGATTGATGATCTTACCTGCTGATACTAAGCTTGGAGTTGATATCAAAGAAATTTTAGGATTAAATAAAGCAATTCTAGATTTTGAAATTACTTCAAACAGACCTGACTGTTTAAGCATGGTAGGTATGGCGAGGGAAACAGCAGCAGCGCTTAGAACAACTTATAGAATGCCAAGTTTAGAGTATGAAACTAAAAATTCAAAAAATATAAATGAAGAGTTAACTGTTGAAGTTAAAGATACTCTTTGTAATAGGTATATGGCAAGAGGAGTGAAAAACGTTAAAGTTCAGCCATCACCAGGTTGGATGCAAGAAAGACTTCTTGAAGCTGGTATAAGACCAATAAATAATATAGTTGATATAACAAATTTTGTTATGCTTGAAACTGGTGAACCAATGCATGCTTTTGATAAAAGAGAAATTGCTACGAATAAAATAGTAATTGAAAGAGCAAATCAAGGAGAAAAGTTTACAACTTTAGATGAAGTAGAAAGAGAATTAGATGATTCGATGCTTTGCATTAAAGATGGAGAAAATATTATCGGTCTTGCTGGAATAATGGGTGGTTTAAACTCAGAAATAAAAGAGGATACTACAGAAGTTGTTTTTGAATGTGCGAATTTTGATGGAACTAACATAAGAGTAAACTCAAAGAAATTAAATCTAAGAACAGAAGCTTCTGGAAGATTTGAAAAAGATATAGATCCTAACTTAGCTGAAATTGCATTAAATAGAGCATGTAGCTTAATCTGTGAATTAGATGCCGGAGAAGTTATGGAAGGTACTATAGATGTTTACAACAACAAGAAAGAAGTATCAACTGTAACTGTTGATTCAAATTGGGTAAACAGCTTCCTTGGAACAGATCTTTCTAAAGAAGAGATGAAGAGATGTTTAGATAGTGTTGACTTATTTACAGAAATAAATGGTGATAACTTAGTTGTGACTGCTCCAACTTTCAGAGTTGATATTGCAATTAGAGAAGATATAGCTGAGGAAATTGCAAGGATTTATGGATATGAAAAAATCCCTACAACAATTTTTAAAGTTTCTACAGAAAGAGAGCCAAGATATAGAAAAGGATTATTAGATAATAGAGTAGTAATGCTTGCTACAGGAAGTGGCTTAAATCAATCTATTAGTTATTCATTTGTATCTCCAAAGGTTTTTGATAAAATTAATTTACCAGAAGATAGTGAGCTTAGAAATGTAGTTAAGATAAGAAATCCATTAGGGGAAGATTATAGTGTAATGAGAACTTCAACACTTCCTTCAATGATGGAATCACTTGGAAGAAACTATTCTAGAAATAACTCATATGTAAGATTGTTTGAAATGGGGAAAGTTTACATTCCAAATGAGGATGAAACAAAACTTCCAACAGAAAAGAATATTCTGACTATAGGTATTTATGGAGAATGTGACTACTTAGATCTTAAAGGTGTTGTTGAAAATATAACTGATGGGTTAGGTATAAAGAGTGTTAAATATGAGAGAGAGAGCGAAAATGTAAGTTACCACCCTGGAAAAACAGCTAAGATAGTTGTTGGTAGAACTAACGCTGGAACTTTAGGAGAAGTTCATTTAGATGTATGTGAAAATTACGGTCTAGATGTACCTTGCTATGTAGCAGAATTAGATTTAGATGTTTTATATGAAAATGCTGATATGGATAAAAAATATAAAGCACTTCCAAAATTCCCAGCAGTAACAAGAGATATTGCATTACTTGTTGATGATAGTCTTTTAGTTCAAGAAATTGATGATACAATAAAAAGAGCTGGTGGAAATTTAGTTGAAAAAGTAGAATTATTTGATATATATAAAGGAAAGCAAATTCCAGATGGTAAAAAGAGTATAGCTTATGCAATCTGGTACAGAGATGAAAATAAGACATTAACAGATAAAGATGTTAATAAAGTTCATGAAAAAATCCTAAAATCTTTAGAATATAAGCTTGGAGCTACATTAAGAGATTAAGGTATAATAACTCAAGTTTTGCTAAATGAAAGCTGCTTCAGAAATAAGTTTTATTATTTTTGAAGCAGCTATTTTTATTTATGCAAAAAAATATAAGTTTAAAGAAGGAAATATCATGTTTCTATAGAATAAGTATAGATAAAGTGGTTAAAAGTGGTGTTAAGTGGTTTAAAATAGAGGGAAATTACCTAATCAATAAAAGTAGGAGCTGAGAATATTGTTCATTGGGGAATATCAACATGCGTTAGATCCTAAAAATAGAATAATTGTTCCAGCAAAACTAAGAGATGGACTTGGTAATAAATTTGTTATTACAAAGGGGCTTGATGGGTGTTTGTACGCTTATCCACTTGATGAATGGAAGATATTGGAGAATAAATTAAAAACTTTACCTTTAACAAATAAGGATGCTAGATCCTTTGTGAGGTTCTTTTTTTCTGGAGCTTGTGAAGTCGAGTTAGACAAGCAAGGAAGAGGATTGATTCCACAAAATTTAAAGGAATATGCAGGTATAGAAAAGGACATAGTAAGTATTGGAGTATTATCTAGAGTAGAAATATGGAGCAAAGAAAAGTGGAGCGAATATAACGAATCAAATATAGACTTTGATTCAATTGCAGAAAAAATGAATGATTTAGGAATATAAGGAGTTTTTATTATGGAATTTAAACATGTATCGGTCTTATTGAATGAATGTATAGAGGCATTAAACATAAAGGAGAATGGGATTTATGTTGATGGTACTTTAGGAGGAGCAGGACACTCATCTCATATCTTAAGCAATCTTTCCAAAGATGGGATGCTTATTGGGATAGATCAAGACCAAGATGCTCTAAAGGCAGCAAAGGAAAAACTTAAGGATTTTGAAAATGTAAAGTATGTTCATAGCAATTTTTATAATATTGATAGTATTTTAAACGATCTAGATATCGAAAAGGTTGATGGAATTTTGATGGATCTTGGAGTTTCATCATATCAACTCGATGAAGCATCAAGAGGCTTTAGCTATATGCAAGATGCTCCGTTAGATATGAGAATGAATAGAGAAAATGATTTCTCAGCGTACAATATTGTAAATAATTACGATGAGGATAGCTTATATAAAATAATAAAGGACTATGGTGAAGAGAGATTTGCTAAAAGAATTGCGAATTTTATTGTAAACAGAAGAATTGAGAAACCAATAGAAACAACTTTTGAGCTTGTAGATATTATTAAAGCTGCAATTCCAGCAAAGATGAGAAGAGAAGGGCCACATCCGGCTAAAAGAACTTTTCAGGCCATTAGAATAGAGGTTAACTCAGAATTAAAGATACTTAATAAAACTATAGAGGATGGAGTGAATAGATTAAATAAAGGTGGAAGAATGGCTATTATAACATTCCATTCTTTGGAAGATAGAATAGTGAAATTAAAGTTTAGAGAATTAGAGAATCCATGTACTTGTCCAAAAGAATTTCCAATGTGTATCTGTGGGAAATTACCATTAGTTAGAAATATAGCTAAAAAAGGTATTGCACCAACTAAAGAAGAGATTGAAGAAAATCCAAGGAGTAGAAGCGCTAAGCTTAGAGTAATTGAGAAATTATAATTATTATTATGTTATAAATGAGTTGGGATGTGAATAAATTGGGAAGAAGAGAATATGATTATATAAAAGGGAATACAGTATTAGCTCCAGAAAGAAAAACAAGAGTACGTAAACCGGATAAAAAATATAAACAAATACAAAGAAGAAAACAAATTATAAGCAAAAATATCCTATTAAAAAACAGGAGAAAAAATGATAGGAAATACTTACTAACTGTGGCAGTTGTCATATTTAGTTTAGGGTTTATTACTATTCACGGGGATAACAGGGTTTATACTATGGAAAGCAATGTGAGAAACTTGGATACTCAAATAAAACAAACACAAGAAGATAATGAGGCATTAAAAGTAAAAATATTGAAATTTTCTTCATTAAATAATATTCAAAAAAATGCTGAAAGTAAATTGGCAATGGCTATTCCAAAAAAAGAACAAACTATAAAAGTTGACTTTTCACAGAATTATTTTGAAGATTTAAAACCTAAAAGTTCCGAAAATACTGCTAAAAGTAAGAACATATTCTCTAAAATAATAAGCTACTTAAAATAATAAAAAATAAGTAATTATAGTTAGGAAATTAATGGCTTTATCTTGGTTCTTTCGGGTTTTATGTAAAAGAAAGTGTGCATGGGGGAAATAAAAGTTGAAAAAAAAGAATTATAAAGATAGGGCAAAAATGCGTCAAAGGATGAGTATAGCAGCTTTTGCGTTGACAATTGTTTTTGTAATATTAACTCTTAGACTTTCTTATATAATGATAGTTAAAAGAGCAGATTATGCAGCAAGAGCAGAAGAACAATGGACGAGTGAGGTAAAGATAGATGCCATAAGAGGAAGGATACTAGATAGGAACGGTAAAGAATTAGCAGTATCTGCTAATGTTTATAGAGTAGATTTCGATTTAAATTCTATAAGAGCATATTTATCAAGAGGGTTAAAGGATCTATCAAAAACAGATATAGATAATATGAAAAGTGTAGGAATTCCAATACCTTCTGGAGATGATGGATTAAAAACTGATGATATTGCGCCTGTTATTGCAAAGGCATTAGATTTAGATGTAGATAAAGTAAAAGATAAGCTTGAAACAAGGCTTCCAAGTGGAGCAAAGGCTGGATCTGCTACTTTAGTTAGAAGAATAGAAAAAGAACAAGCAGATAAGGTAAAAGAACTTAATATAAGCGGTGTTTTAGTATCTCCAGATACTAAAAGATATTATCCGAATAATAATTTCTTAGCACATGTACTCGGAAGTACTAATGTTGATGGTAAAGGGCTTACAGGAGTAGAGCT
The DNA here is from genome assembly GCF_036699995.1 of Clostridium beijerinckii. Classification (NCBI taxonomy): domain Bacteria; kingdom Bacillati; phylum Bacillota; class Clostridia; order Eubacteriales; family Clostridiaceae; genus Clostridium; species Clostridium beijerinckii. The sequence continues at coordinate 1,836,541 of NZ_CP144906.1, forward strand.
TCAATACAATTCATACTTATCAGGAATTCCTGGAATGAAGATTGCAGAACTTGATAAAAATAATAGAGATTTACCTTATACAATATCTCAGTTTACAGCACCGGTAAACGGTAAAGATGTTACACTTACGATTGATGAAAATATACAAAATTTTGCAGAAAAAGCTGCTATACAAGCTTATAATGATACAAAAGCTAAAGCAGTATCAATTCTTGTTATGGATCCTAAAACAGGTGAAGTTTTAGCAATGGTAAATAAACCGGATTTTGATCCTAATAATCCGCGTGATGGTGCAGATAAATTTGATGGAGCAAGTTCAGATGACAAAGTACAAAAGATGTGGAGAAATAGGTTGGTAAATGATACTTTTGAACCTGGTTCAATATTTAAGGTAGTAACAGCTATTACTGGCCTTGAAGAAAACATTGTAAATAAGGATAGTAAGTTTTATTGTGGAGGTTCATTAAAAGTTGGAGGAATTACTCCTAAGTGCTGGAGAACTCAGGGACATGGAGCAGAAGTATTCCCAGACATAATTCAGAATTCATGTAATGTAGGCTTTATGGAGCTTGGGGCAATGATTGGAAAAGAAAAATTATGTGAATATATTAATAAATTTGGTTTTGGAAAAGCGAGTGGAATTGATTTACCTGGAGAAGCAAAAGGAATTGTTAAACCAGTTGATAAGGTTTCTGAGGCAGATCTTGCTACAATTTCATTTGGACAAACTAATACAGTTAACTCAGTTCAATATATGACTGCCTTTAATGCTATTGCTAATGGCGGAACTTTGATACAACCGCATGTAATGAAAGAAATCACTCATGAAGATGAAAATAATGTTAATATTGTTGATGAAACTTTTAAGCCTAAGACAACAACAGTTGCAAGTACTGAAAAGACAGCAGAACTTAGAAGTTATCTTGAAAGAGTTATTACAGGGGGATCTGGAACAGGAACATTTATAGAAGGTTACCATATAGGAGGTAAGACAGGTACTGCTCAGAAAGTTATTGATGGAAGATATCAAGAAGGTAAGTATATATCTTCATTTGTTGGAATGGCTCCTGTGGATGATCCTAAAATTACTATGATGGTAACTATTGATGAACCAAGTAATGGTGCTTATTATGCTGCACAAGTTGCTGTACCGCCAGCAAAACCATTATTTACTGATATTTTTAATTACCTTAATAACAAATTTTCAGATGAAAATATGGGACAAATTACTAGAGATGTTATTATTCCAGAAGTTAGAGGGATGAAAGTTGATGATGCTAAAAAAGCGTTGAAGGATGCCAAGTTAGATTTTAATATAGATGGTGACGGGGAGTCAGTAGTAAACTTAACACCATATCCAGGATATTCGGTAAAGGAAGGGTCAAAAATAAATCTTTATACAAGTAGCGATGGAACAAATAGTAATAATGTTGTAATGCCTGATGTCAGGGGATATTCAAAGGAAGATGCTAATACACTATTGAAGAAGCTGGGAATAGTGCCTGTCTTTGAAGGAAGTGGAGCAGTCTCAGAACAGGATATTTCTCAAGGTGAAGTTATAACAAAGGGAACAACTGTTAAGTTGACCTTAAGTTCGGACTATAAGGATTAAAAAAGTGAGAATAAATTAATACGAAAACTTTAAAACGAACTAGGTATGTTTTGTAAGAAGTTTAGTATGAATTATACAAATGAAAAAATATTAGTATGTGAGAATTCTCGCATACTAATATTTTTTAGTAATAATATCCGTTATATATTTAGGTATCCTATTAGAACTGTTAAAACCAATACTTAGCTAATAGGTGAATATTTAAATTAGTGTTTTATTCAGAGGAAAATAAATGGAGGAACAGGCATTGAAAAAGAAAAAACATGTAAGTAAAGTAAAGATACGGAAGAGAACAAGAAGTGTTGCTTTTTCTTTAACAGCTATTTTTGCTATATTAATAATTAGACTCTCTTATATAGTGATGGTTGATGGAAAAGACTATTCAGCAAGAGCGGAAGAACAGTGGACAAGTGAAGTGAAAATAGATGCTAAAAGAGGAGAAGTCTTGGATAGGAACGGAAATGAACTGGCTGTATCTGCTAATGTCTATAGAGTGGACTTTGATTTAAATTCAATAAGGAATTACTTGAAAAGACCAGCAAAATCTATTCCAAATAAAGAGCTTAGCCATATGAAAAGTGTAGGAATTCCAATCCCTACAGAAGGAAGTGGCCTAACAAACGATGATATTGCACCTGTAATTGCGAAAGTATTAAATATGGATGTGTCAGAAATAAAAGCGGATTTAGAAAAGAAGCTTCCAAGTGGTGCAGATGCATTTTCTGTGACTGTAGCACGAAAAATAGAAAAAGATATAGCGGATAAAGTAAAAGAACTTAATATAAATGGAATTATAGTTTCACAAGATACGAAAAGATATTATCCTAATAATAATTTTCTATCGCATGTTTTAGGAACTACTGATCCTGATGGCAAAGGATTAAGTGGTGTAGAACTTCAATATAATTCATATTTATCAGGAATTCCTGGAATGAAGGTTGCAGAGCTTGATAAAAATAATGAAGATTTGCCTTATACAGTTTCTCAATATACAGAACCTGTAAATGGCAAAGATGTTACTTTAACTATCGATGAAAATATCCAAAACATTGTTGAAAATATAGCACAAAAGGCCTATAAAGATGATAAAGCTAAAGAAGTTTCGATATTAGTAATGAATCCTAAGACTGGAGAAGTTTTAGGAATGGTAAATAAACCAGATTTTGATCCTAATAATCCATATGATGGAGCAAGTAAATTTGATGGAGCAGATCTAAATGATAAGATACAGAAAATGTGGAGAAATAGGTTGGTAAGTGATACTTTTGAACCAGGATCAATATTTAAAGTAATCACTACTATATCTGGTTTAGAAAACAATGTTGCAAATAAAGATACGCAATTTGTGGATAATGGATCAATATCTGTAGGCGGAATTGTAGTGAAGGATGCAGAACGAGAAAATAAACTTCAAAATTTACTTCAAATTATTCAGAATTCATCAAATGTGTGTTTTGTAAAATTAGGACAAATGATTGGTAAAGACAAATTATATGAATCTATTAATAAGTTCGGATTCGGAAAAGTAAGTGGAATCGATTTGCCAGGAGAGGCATCTGGAATTGTGAAACCAATTGATAAAGTTTCGGAAGCGGATCTTGCAACGATATCATTTGGACAGACTAATACAGTAAATTCGGTTCAATATATGGCTGCATTTAATGCTATTGCTAATGGCGGAACTCTAATTCAACCTCATGTAATGAAAGAAATTACTCATAATGATGAAAATAATGTTAAGATTGTTGATGAAACTTTTAAACCTACGACTGCTACAGTTGCAAGTGCAGAAAAGACAGCAGAACTTAGAAGTTATCTTGAAGGTGTTGTAACTGGTGGAACAGCAACTGGAACTTTTATAGAGGGATATCACATTGGGGGTAAAACAGGAACTGCAGAAAAGGTTGTTGGTGGTAAGTATGGAGAAGGCAAATATATATCTTCATTTGTGGGAATGGCTCCAGCTAATGATCCTAAAGTTACAGTTATGATAACTGTTGATGAGCCTAGTAATGGTGAATACTACGCTTCACAAGTAGCAGTACCATATGCAAAACTATTGTTTACAGGTATATTTGACTATTTAAATAGTGCATCTTCTAATGAGAAAATTGTTAAGGATATTATTATTCCAGAAGTTAGAAACATGAAAGTTTCAGATGCTGAGAAAGTATTAAAGGATAAAGGCTTAGATTGTAATATAGATGGAAGTGAAGAAACAATAGTAAGCATGAAGCCATATCCAGGTTCATCAGTAAAGGAAGGTTCTAAAATAACTCTTTACACAAGTGGGGATGCGACTTATAATAATAATGTTGTAATGCCAAATGTTAGGGGATATTCAAAAGAGGATGCGACTACTTTATTAAAAAATCTTGGAATAACAGCAACTTTTGAAGGAAATGGAGTTGTTTCAGTACAGAATATTTCAGAAGGTGAAGTTATACCTAAAGGAACAACTGCCGAGTTGATTTTAAGTTCGTATTATGAAGATTAAGAATAATGGTAGATATATAGGGAATTTAAATTAAAATCGCTTTTTGCGGAAAATTTAAAGTGAATTGGCGAATGATGAAATACTAGCATGTGGGGATGCTCGCATGCTATATTTTTTTATCATATAAGTTCTAATTAATAGCTTTCATAGTTCATAAAATCATTACATACAAAATAAATCATATTCGCTGAGATTAGATAATAATTGTGCATTTAATTTTCTTAAACGTAATAATTATTAATATAAAATATAAATTAAAATATTCATATACGATAAGTTAATTAGGAGGAATTCAATATGAATTTGAAAAGTATTTTAAAAGGAATAGATTTTGAATCAATTCAGGGTGATATTGATATTGAAGTTAACAAAATAAACTATGATAGCAGAAAAGCTGGCATTGATGATGTTTTTGTCTGTATAAAAGGATATGCAACTGATGGCCATAAATATATAGAAAAAGCTATTGAAAACGGAGCAAAAGTTATAGTAATCCAAGATGATATAGAAATAAAGGATGAGAATATTGCCATTATTAAATGCAATGATACAAGAAAAGCATTGGCATTAATGGGGGCAAATTATTATGATAATCCTAGTTCTAAAATGAAGATAATTGGAGTTACTGGAACTAATGGAAAAACTACTACTGCTTTTATGATTAAGCATATTTTAGAAGAAAGCAATAAAAAAGTTGGTCTTATTGGAACTATTGCAAATTTTATAGGTGATGAAAAAATTCATACTGAAAGAACAACTCCAGAATCCTTAGAGCTTCAAGAATTATTTTCTGAAATGGTTGATAAAGGTGTAGAGTATTGTGTTATGGAAGTGTCTTCTCATTCATTAGCATTAGATAGAGTTTATGGTATTGAATTTCAGGTTGGAATATTTACTAATTTGACTAGAGATCATTTGGATTTTCACAAGACTTTTGAAAATTATTACAAGGCAAAGTTTAAATTGTTTGAAAGATCTAGAATAAAAATTGTTAATGTTGACGATAATTACGGGAGACAAGTAATTAGTGATTTAAACAATTTGAAATGCAATGATATATATTCATTCTCAGTAAAAAGCATTTCAGATTTTAAAGCTTTTGATGAAGAAATGGGAAGTAGAGAAATCAAATTTAAGCTCAACTTGAAAGAAGATGAGCAATTTATTTTAAATATACCAGGTGAATATAATATATATAATGCGTTAGGTGCAATAGCAGCATGTTTTAAATTAGGTATGCCTATAAAGGATATTAAAAGCGGCATTGAAAATGTAGTAGTTTTAGGAAGATGTGAAAGAGTAGCAAAAGAATATAATTTAGGTTATGAAATCATCATAGATTATGCACATACTCCAGATGGTTTAGAAAATATATTAAAGACAGCTAAGGCATTTACAAAAGGAAGATTGATATCTGTATTTGGTTGCGGGGGAGACAGGGATAAGGTAAAAAGACCTGAAATGGGTAAAATATCTACAGATATTGCAGATGTTACAATTGTAACATCCGATAACCCTAGAAGTGAAGAACCTCTAAGTATTATAAAAGACATTGAAGCTGGAATTGACAAAGATAATTATTTTGTAATAGAAAATAGAAAAGAAGCAATAAAAAAATCTATAGATATAGCTCAAGATAATGACGTAATAGTTATTGCAGGTAAGGGGCATGAAACTTATCAAGTATTGAGAGATGAAACTATACATTTTGATGAAAGAGAAATTGTAAAAGAAATATTAGATAGCATGAACAATTAGGGATCTTATTCATAATGTAACAATGACGGATTTAAGCGATATTTAGGATTGTTATTTTGTTGATGAAGTTAACAGGAAAATAAGGGGTGGATGAACTTGGATTTAAATTTAGCGGAAATAATTAAGGCAGTGGATGGGGAAATAATAGTTAAAAATAACGAAGGTATTTTTAATAAGATTTCAACTGATACTAGAAAAATTCAGAAGGATAATTTATTCATTGCATTAAAAGGAGAGAATTTTAATGGTAATGATTATACAATACAAGCTATCGAAAAAGGGGCATCTATAATAATAATTGATGATGTGAAGTTTAAAGTTGAAGATTTAAATAATAGGGGAACTATTATTAAAGTAAACGACACTAAAGAAGCTTTAGGAGATTTGGCTAGATTTTACAGAAAGAAAATTGGAGTAAAAGTAGTTGGAATAACAGGATCTACTGGTAAAACTTCAACAAAAGATTTAGTAGCTGCATTTCTAAGTGGAAAATACAAAGTTTTTAAAACTCAAGGAAATTTCAATAACGAAATTGGATTACCACTTATGATATTTGAACTTTCTAAAGATTATGATATAGCTGTCCTTGAAATGGGAATGAGTAATTTTGGAGAGATAAATAAGTTAGCGAGTATTGCACTTCCGGATGTTGGTGCAATAACTAATATTGGAGTGGCTCATATAGAATATTTGAAGACTAGAGAAAATATACTTAAAGAGAAGATGTCTATAACAGATTTCTTTGAAAACAAAAACTCATTAATAGTGAACTGTGAAAATGATATGCTAAAAACAATAGTTGAGTGTGATAAGTTTAATTTAGAGAGAGTAGGTTATGATTCTAGCTATAATCTTTACGCTAAGAATATAAAATTAACATCTGAAAATACTTCATTTGATGTAGTTACTGATGATAATAAAAATTATAGATTTACTCTAAATATGGTCGGAGAACATAATGTTTTGAACGCACTTATAGGAATACAAATAGCAAGAAATTTTGGGTTGACTTTTGAAGAGATGGAAAAGGGGTTAGGGAATTTTAATGCTACTTCTATGAGACTTGAAGTTATAAATAAAGATAAGTTTACTATTATAAATGATTCTTATAATGCTAATCCAGATTCAATGAAAGCTGCACTTGAAGTGCTAAAAAATTATTCTGGATCGAGAAAAATCGCGGTACTTGGAACTATGGGTGAACTTGGAGATTATGCAGAAGAAGCACATATCCAAGTTGGTGAATTTGCGAAAGATAAAGCAGATATTTTATTGACTACTGGTGAATTTAAAGAGTATTATAAGAAAGGCTTTGGAGAGCGTACAATGGTGTTTGAGAGTAAACAAGAATTAATGCAGAGGTTAACTGATATGATTAAAGTAAATGATACTATTTTAATTAAAGCATCTAGAAGTGCAAAATTTGAGGAAATAACCAAATATCTATAGAATTTAAAATAACACGAAGGAGGTGACTTGCCTTAATTAGGATCTTCAAGAAAATAATTACCTAGCATGATTATTTTCTTTCGGATATTTTAGGCAACACTGGATGGGGGAAGCAATAAACTTATTAATTAACTCAAAAATTTTAGCACCACTAATTATGGGGTTCGTATTTTCAATAGTACTTGGACCAATATTTATACCGATATTACACAAGTTGAAATTTGGTCAAAATATAAGAAAAGAAGGGCCTAAAAGTCATCAGAAAAAATCTGGAACACCAACAATGGGAGGGCTTATATTTTTTATAGCTACAGCTACAGCTATATTAATCATGGGTCAAAAACCTATGAGTAGAGAAATGATATTACTTTATTCATTTTTAGCTTTTGGATTTATTGGATTTTTAGATGATATTTTAAAAATAATTCATAAAGATAATCTAGGATTAAGAGCAGCGCAAAAGATGATTTTGCTAGTCTTATTTTCAGTAGCTTTAGCATGGTATGGATATACAAATGTGGGTACAGATATTTTGATTCCATTTATAAATCAAAATTTTAGATTGAATTTAGGAATGCTATACATACCATTTATAGTAGTATATTATGCAGCAGTAACTAATGCTGTAAACTTAACTGACGGAATAGATGGACTTGCAACTTCAGTTACGGTTATAGTATTAACTTTCTTTGCTATCATTGGTTTTAGAACACAGAATGTTGAAGTAGCAGCTTTTGCAATAGCATTAGCTGGAGCATTACTTGGATTTTTAAAATTTAATGCTTTCCCTGCAAAGATATTTATGGGTGATACAGGTTCGCTAGCTCTAGGGGGAGTTATCGGAACAATAGCATTAATGTTAAAAATGGAGCTGTTTGTGATTATAGTTGGTGGAATATATTTAATTGAAACATTATCTGTTATAATTCAAGTTACATCATTTAAATTAACAGGTAAAAGAGTATTTAGGATGTCTCCAATCCATCATCACTTTGAGCAAGTTGGGTGGAGTGAAGTAAAAATAGTAACGATTTTTTCAAGTATTACAGCGATTTTATGTATAATTGGCTTTGTAGCACTTTAGTTAAGTAGTAGATTTGGAGGATTTATGTATGAAGGTCATTGGGTCCAAAAGAAAATCAAAAATGGGTGAAATAGATTATGGAATATTTTATACAGTAGCATTACTTTTAACAATTGGTGTGGTTATGGTGTATTCTGCAAGTTCTTATTATGCTATGTTTATGTATAAAGATAGTATGTTTTTTCTGAAAAAAGAATTAATGGCAGGTGTTGTCGGAGTTATAGCAATGGCAGTAGCGATGAGTGTTGATTATCATAAGATAAAGAAATATACGGCTATAATAATGATAGCGACTATACCTATACTATTAGCAGTATTTCTTTTTCCAGGAACTAATGGAGCGCAAAGATGGATTAATTTAGGGCCATTAAGCTTTCAGCCATCTGAGCTTGCGAAATATGTTGTAGTACTCTTTTTAGCAAGAAGTCTTGAAGTAAAAGGGGAAGGCGTAAAAGATTTTAAAACTGGAATAGTTCCTTATTTAGCTACATCAGGATTTTATGCAGCTATTGTATTGGCTGAAAAAAATTTAAGTATAGCTTCGGTTATAATGATAGTTACATTTCTCGTTTTATTTGCAGCTGGTGGAAGAATAAAGCACTTATTTGGAATTGTTGCGCCAGCATTAGTTGCAGCAGCAGTTGCATTTACAGTATTAGAACCATATAGAATGAAAAGATTAATGAGTTTTACAAATCCATGGAAAGATCCAATAGGAGATGGATATCAGCTTATACAATCATTTTATGCATTAGGTGCTGGAGGAGTTACAGGGCTTGGCCTTGGCCAATCAAGGCAAAAAACTTTGTATATGCCAGAGCCACATAATGATTTTATTTTCTCCATTATCGGCGAGGAGTTAGGGCTTATTGGGTGTATATGTATAATATTACTTTTTGTAATATTTGTTTGGAGGGGAATAAGTGTAGCGATGAAAGCTAGAGACACATATGGTACTCTTCTTGCAATAGGCATAACTGGAGTTGTAGCAGTTCAATCTTTAATAAATATTGCAGTTGTCACAGGATCGATGCCGGTTACAGGGGTTCCGCTACCGTTTATTAGCTATGGAGGAACTTCATTAGTAATAAATATGACGGCAATAGGAATACTTTTAAACATATCAAGGCAAACTGAAGGAAAAGATGAATTTAAGGAAATATAAGAAAATACAGGGCAAAGAATTAGAATACAAATCTTTGTCCTGTATTTTTTAGGTAATTATTTAAAGTAGTTTTAAATTTTAGATGAAAATATATCGTTAAAGTGGTATTATTATATATGAAATTTATACTAAATATTATAAAATAATAAGTGTTTAAATATATAAGGCATAGATAAGAATAGGGATGAGTATGGTAAAAACGAATAATAATAAATTGATTTTGAGGTCACAAAGAAGAAGACTAATAAGGAAAATAATTATGACTATTATAGTCCTATTTATAGTGGGAACAATTTTTGCAATAAAATCGAATTTTTTCATTATTAAGAAGGTTTCTATTTTAGGTAATCCAGTAATGAGTGGAGAAGATGTTAAGAATAGTACAGAGAATCTAATAGGACAGAATATTCTATTCATAAATAAACAAAATATAATAAGCAATGCTAAAAAGAATCCATACGTAGAAAATGTTGAAATAAGCAAGTCGTATCCTAAACAAGTTAATATAAAGATTTCAGAAAAAGAAGGGGTATATTATGTTGAAAAAGATGGATATAAATATGTTTTAGATAATGATGGGAATTTGCTTGAAAAAGCAGATAGCGTTGAAAATAGAAGTTTAGTTAATGTTAAAGGAATTGATTTAAAAGATGTAGCGCTAGGACAAAAGATGATAGATGACAATAGAGTATTAGATTTTTTAGATATTTTTTATCAGATTATAAAGATAAATCCGACAAATTATAAAATAGATTATGTTGATATAAGTGATTTTACTAACATAAAAGTATATGTTGGCAAAGTAGAAGGAAGACTTGGTAATGATGAAAATATACCAGATAAGATGAATAAATTATTACATATAATTCAAAATCCTGATATAGGGATTGTTAAGGGATATGTAGATGTAGGATTTAATGGTGCGCCTGTATATTATAAGGAAGAAAGGTAGGTAATTAATGAAGATATCTAGATCACAATTATTTATAGCAATTGTTTGTGGACTTTTAGGTTTTTTATTGGCATATCAATTTAAGGTATTATCAAATAAGAATATAGAGTCAAAAATCAGTAATTATGATAAAAACGATATTATTTCAGAAGTTGAATCTCTAAAAAAAGAAAAAGAAGAATTAGCGTCAACAAATTCAAAATTATCTGATCAGTTAAAACAAATGGAAGAAACAGCAGCCAAAAATGGTGACATGGGGCAAGATATAAAAAATCAACTTGATGAGGCTAGAATGCATTTAGGGATAGTTGATGTTAAAGGGCAGGGCATTGTTCTTACAATAACACCTAAAACATCTATTTTTGGCTCTACGACAAATGATAGTAGCAGAGATCTAGGAGAAGATGAATTGGTTCATATAGTTAACTTACTTTGGTATTCAGGAGCTGAGGCAATATCTATAAATGATATTAGAATAACACCGCAAACAGGAATAAAAACTGCTGGAAATGGAGTGGCCATAGGTTCGACTGGGAAAGTTTATCCTAGAGATAAAATTACAATTAAGGCAATTGGAGACAAGGGCAGACTTAACGTTGGAATTTCTTTCCCGGGTTCATTAGAATATCTTGCTCTTCCTAACTATAATAATGAAGTTAAATCAGAAGATGATATATTTATAGGAAAATCAAAACAGTCATTAAAGAGTGACTTTATTAAATCAGTTAAAGAATAGGAGAGAGTTAAGTTGATAGCAATTATAGGACTACTAATCGGAATAATACTTGGATTTGTATTAGATGTTAATATATCTGATAAATTGTCACCATATATGTCTGTCGCAATACTAGCATGTTTAGATTCAGTTTTTGGAGCAGTCAGAGGAAATCTCTCTAAAAACTTTCAAGCAGATATATTTATATCTGGCTTTTTTGGAAATGCATTGCTTGCAGCAGGACTTGCTTATTTAGGTGATAAGCTTGGAATACCTATATATATGGCGGCGGTAATAGTTTTTGGAGGAAGAATATTTGATAACTTCGCAATAATACGAAGGCTATTATTAGAAGAATTTAAAATAAGAAGAAGAAATAGGTCTAGAAATAATTCTATAGATAAAGAAAATCATGATGATAAATAGAGAGGTGATGTGATGAAAAATAATAAAGGTTTTTTCTTTGTTTTCATTGCAACCATAATATTAGGGGTTTTAATATCAATGAATTTTAATTTTAAAGGTATTCAGTCCTATAGTCAATTAAATGCAACAGAGTATCAAAATGCCGTTGAAGAAAGGGCAGCATTATATAGAGACATTGGAAATCTTCAAGAAGATAATAATGAGAAAAAAGATAAGATTAGGAATTATGCTCAGAATGATAAAAAGAATGATAAGATCCTTGATGATATGAAAAATCAAATTAGTGATTATAAATCATTTATTGGATCAAATAACGTAGAGGGACCAGGAATTATACTTAAGATAAATGATGGAACTACAAATGCTCTTGAAGAAAATACAGATGAAATAAATAATAAGCTTTTACATGATAATGATATGGCTCTTGTTTTGAATGAACTTAGAGTGGCTGGAGCTGAGGCGATTAGTGTTAATAATCATAGAATACTTCCGTGGTCTGGAGTAATTTGCAACTGGGCATTCTTGGGGTTTGATGATGGTGGAATGGAGTATGCTCCTTTTAATATATATGCCATAGGAGATCCGGAGAAATTGAAGGCGGCTTTACTTGAAGATGGAAGCCATGTTAAACAATTAATGCTTAGAAAACTTTATGTTGATATTAAAGTTGTAGATAAAATAATCATGCCACCAACAACAGCAAATTCAAATGTAAAATATATGAGTAGAGATGAAAGTAAAAAATGAAATTAATTGATATTTAGGAAGGAAATTTTAAGTTTATATAGAATATTATACAAAGTGATAAAGAAAGGAATAATTTAGTAAGGTGTTATAGTATGGGAATTAAGCAAAATATTGAAGAACTAAGATCCAAAATTCCAGAACAAGTAACGCTCTTAGCTGTTTCAAAAACAAAGCCATTAGAGGATCTAGAAGATGCATATATGGCAGGAATGAGAGATTTTGGGGAAAATAAAGTTCAAGAATTAGTAAAAAAATCCGAAAATTTTCATGAGGATGTACGATGGCATTTTATTGGACAGCTTCAAAGTAATAAAGTTAAGTATTTAGTAGATAAGGTACATTTGATACATTCTTTATCTAGTATTAGTTTGCTAAATGAAATTGAAAAGCAGTTTAGTAAAGTTAACAAGGTTGCTAATACTTTAATCCAAATTAATATTGGAAGAGAGGAAAGCAAAAGTGGAATTTTGGAAGAAGATTTATATGAATTCATAGAAGCAATTGAAAAATGCAAATTTGTTTCTGTAAAAGGTATAATGGTTATTATTCCAATAGGGGATGAAGAAAGCAATAGAAAATATTTTAAGAAAACAAAAAAAATATTTGATGAGCTTAAGGAAAAAAATTATAATAATATTAGTATGAAAATATTATCAATGGGGATGACTCATGATTTTATGACAGCTATAGAAGAAGGTTCTAACTTAGTAAGAATAGGAACAGGAATATTTGGAGAAAGAAATTATAATTTAGGAGGCGAAAATAATGGGTAATGTTATATCAAAAGTTAAATCTTTATTAGGGTTTGAGGATTACGAGGAGTATGATGAATACGAAGAAGAACAATACGAAGAGCAGGTGAAGGATGAAGATGAGATAGAACCTGTTATTACCAATAAGAAGAATAGTAAGGTTGTAAATATCCATACATCTTCAACTACAAAAGTAACAATAACTAAGCCAGTGGATTATGAAGAGGCAACTGAAATTTGTGAAGCACTTAAGAATAGAAGAATAGTTTTAGTAAATACAACAGTTTTAGAACTAAAGATTGCACAAAGATTATTAGATTTTATCAGTGGTTCATGTTATGCTTTAGGCGGAGAATTACAACAAATTGAAAAGGGAGTATATATTCTTTCACCATCAAACGTAGAAGTAACAAATGAATTAAAAAATGAACTAAGTTCAAAAGCTCTATTTAATTGGTCAAAATAGGAGGTATAAATTATGATATATAGTGTTTACATAGTTATTGATATGTTTCTAAGCATATTAGAGCTAGCTATATTCATAGAATGTATAGTTTCGTGGATACCACAAATTCAAGGGAATAAATTTATTGATTTACTACACAGTTTTGTTAATCCCGTTTTAGAACCAATTAGAAAGTTACAGTATAGATTAAGTCCTGGATTACCATTGGATTTTTCACCTATATTTGCATTGATTATTATAAATTTTTTACAAAGGATTATACCATAAATTATGAAAGAAAAAATAGCAAAGTATTTTACAGATGATGATAGAAATGATGCATTGAATTTATATGAGAAATATTTACTAGCTAGAGATAAAAACATAACTGTATTTGGAAAAAATTTTTATACACCAAATATATGGATGTGGTTTGAGAAAAACCTCTCTAGCAATGATTTAAAAATTGAAAGTAATGGACTTTTAGATGATTCTGAAAGAAGGATGGTTTCTTTTAATAACATATATAAAAGTCCATTTCCTATGAAATTGATTAAAATTGAAAGTACTTCGAAATTTTCTAATCTTACTCATAGAGATTTTTTGGGCGGAATTTTATCTCTAGGAATAGAAAGAAATAAAATAGGTGATTTATTAGTAAATAATAATACTTGTTATGTGCCAGTTCACGAAGAAGTAGAAGATTTTATTATATATAATTTAAGCAGAATTTCTAAGGTTATTTGTAATGTAAAAGTGGTGGATGATTTTGAATTTTTACCAAAAGTTAATTTTGAAGAAGTAGTAGTTTTGGTTTCTTCTTTGAGAATTGATGGAATTGTTTCTAAGATTATAAATATATCTAGATCTAAAGCTCAAGCAATTATTGAACAGGGTCAAGTGCTTATAGATTACGTTAAGATAAAAGATAAAAGTTATGAACTAAAAGGAAAAGAAAGAATTACTATAAGAGGTTTTGGAAAATTTATAGTGGGTAATTCTGTTGGAAATAGCAAAAGTGGAAGGATAAAAATTATTATCAAAAAATATACATAATAGAGGTGAAAGTATGAAATTGACACCAATGGATATAAATAACAAGGAATTTAAAAAGGGATTAAGAGGATACAATTCTGATGAAGTTGATGAATTTTTAGATGAAGTAGTAGATAATTATGAAGAGCTCTATAAAGAAAATGCAAATCTAAAAGAGAAACTTGCTAATTTGAATGAAAAGATAGAGCACTATTCTAAAATCGAAAGCACTATACAAAATACATTGTTATTGGCTCAAAATGCTGCAGAGCAAGCAAAAAATTCGGCTAAAAAAGAAGCTGAATTTATGATAAAAAATGCTAACGAAACTGCTCAGAAGATTATGGATAAGGCACATAATGATGTTATTCAAGTAAATGATGAATATGAAAGAGTTAAGCAAGAATTTATTAAATTTAGAGCAAAATATAGAAACTTCATGAATGCACAATTAGAAACATTTGATGATTTAGAGAAGGATTTTATAAAAAATTATAATGTATCTGATCCAATAGAAGATGATGAAGTAACTAATATAGAAAAAATAGTTGAAAAAGAGGTTGCAAGCATTACAAGTGGAGTAAGTGAAAATATAGAGACTCAGGAAAATGATCCTTCATTGAATGATGAATTAAATGAGATTAAAAGTTTTTTTGTTCAAGGTGAATAAATTTACTATCGTACAAAAATAATGAATAAAAATTATACATATTTTATTTATATAACGTAATAAAATGAAGATTATGTATTTTTTGAATAATAGAAAAGCTATCCTGAAGCGTTTAAGGATAGCTTTTCTATATTTGCTTAATTAATATTATTCTTTTGGGATTTCAGAATTATTAAATTTAGTATTTAGTATTACTATATCAACTCTTCTGTTTGCAGCTCTGCCATCTTCGGTATTGTTATCTTTAACAGGTCTATACTCTCCATAGCCTACTGAAGATAATCTTTCAGGTTTAACGTTTCCTTTAGAAATTAAAAACTCTACTACATTTGCGGCTCTTACAGCTGAAAGCTGCCAGTTAGAATGAAAATAATCATTATTAATAGCAACGTTATCAGTATGTCCTTCAACATGTATATAGTTATCAATATCGTTTAAAATCTTTGAGATGGATATTAATTTACCTTGCCAATCAGGTTTTATAGTAGATTGGCCACTATTGAAGAATACGCTATCATTGAAACTTATTATGAGTCCTCTTTCTTGAATGGATGTAGTAACACTTCCTTTTAGCTCGGAATTATTTACAAGATCATCTACTTTCTTTTTTACATGAGATAGTTTTTCTTCTTCTGCTATAGAGTCTGAATTATTCTGAGTATTTTGTTGATCAATTACAGTAGGAGGAGAATTTGAACTATCAGATACTGCTATTATATTTTCTCCATTACCACTATTAAATCCAATTTTCAATGAATTTGCTAGGGTTTGAGATTTTTTAGTATCTACATTAGAAATAGCATACATCATTAAAAAGAAAATCATCATTAATGTTATAAAATCAAGGTAAGATAACATCCATCTCTCAGTATCATCTTTTTCTTTTTTTGTATTCTTTTTCATAATTATACCTCTTTAAATTTCTTCTAAATCTTTAGCTTCATCTTCGGTTAGATAACTAACAAGCTTACTTACCAAGGTATTTGGATTAACTCCTTCTTGAATGAGTAATACTGCTTCAATGATCATTTCTTTTTCAGCAATCTCTTCTTTATTTATTTCTCTTAATTTACTTGCTATAGGAAGCCAAAAAAGATTTGCTGTAGCAAGACCATATAGAGTAGCTACAAATGCAACAGCAATTTTTTCACCCATTGCAGCTACATCACTTAAGGCGCTCAGTATTATAACTAAACTTGTTATAGTTCCTACTATTCCCATAGTAGGAGCATAGCCACCTGCAGAGGTGAACATTTCAATACAATTTTCATGCCTTGTAGAAAGCTGTTCGAGCTTGGTATTTAAGATGCTTTTTACAGAGGATGGATCTATACCATCCACAACCATTTGCAGCCCTTTTTTTACAAATGGATCTAGGGCATCATCTGTTAGTTCAGATTCTAAACTCAAAAGCCCATCCCTTCTCGTTTTAATTGACACTCCTTTGAAATAGTCTATATACCCCTTAAGATCAATTTCTTTCTTTTTGAAAGCTATTGATAATACTTTTGGGAACTTTTTCAATGTTGAGGAAGGAAATGAAATTCCTACTGCACCTAGTGTTCCACCAATAACTATCATTGCTGCAGTTGGTTGCAGTAAAGCTATAGGTTTTCCCCCTTCAATAATAAAGCCTACTATAATACAAATAAATGCAAATAGTACACTTAAAATTGTCATAATATCCATAAAATTATCCCCCTTGAATATATGAAATTTTAGCTCATATGTAGCACTTTTCATACTGGTTAATATATATTTATGTAAATTTAATACAGTATATGAATTTATATACTTATACAAAAATAATAGCATATTATAAAAAATATGTAAAATAATTATATATTTAGGGGAGAAGTTTATATATGACCGCTAATTCATACAAATTAATCTAATAAATTTCAGGTGTTAAGTAATTGTAAAGTCTAAGTTATTATATTATAATGTTGAAAGAATATGCTAAATAGGAAGGGATATTGATTTATGGAGAAAAATGTTTTTATAGTTGATGAAAAAGATAGAGGAGAGCGAATCGATAAGTATTTAGCTGAAATTTTTGTTGATAAATCAAGATCTTTTATCCAAGGACTTATTGAAAAGGATGGTATTAAGGTTAATAATAAAACTCCTAAGAGTAATTATAAACTAAGAGCTCTTGATGAAATAGAAGTAACATTTAGCGAGCCTGAAGTATTAAAAGTAGAGGCTGAAGAAATACCTATTAATATACTTTATGAAGATAAAGATGTAGTAGTTGTTAATAAACCACAGGGGATGGTTGTGCATCCTGCGCCAGGAAACTATAATGGAACATTAGTTAATGCTCTGCTTTATCATTGTAAAGATTTATCTAGCATAAATGGAATTATAAGACCAGGAATAGTTCACAGAATTGATAAAGATACATCTGGAGTTTTGGTTGTAGCAAAAAATGATGAAGCCCATAATAAGCTTTCAGAGCAATTAAAAGATCACTCAATGAAGAGAGAATATTATGCTTTGGTTGAAGGAAGACTAAAGAATGATAAAGGTATAATTGATAAACCTTTGGCTAGAAATAAGAGAGATAGATTAAAGATAGGAATTGTAGAGGGAGGCAAAAGAGCTGTAACACATTATGAAGTTTTAGAAAGATTCAATGGCTACACATTGATAAAATGTATATTAGAAACTGGAAGAACACATCAGATAAGAGTTCATATGGCATCTATCGGATTTCCGCTAGTTGGTGATCCTCTTTATGGATTTAAGAAACAAAGATTCAAATTGAAAGGTCAAATGTTACATGCTAAGACATTAGGTTTTGTTCATCCAAGCAAAAATGAATATATGGAGTTCACAACAGAATTGCCAGAATACTTTCAAGAAATAATAGAAAAATTAAGAAATGAATTAAGATAAAATAGTGGAGGAATAACATGAAATTAAAATCAGTTTTATTAGATGAAAAAGCTGTTAATAGAACATTAATAAGAATTTCTCATGAAATAATTGAAAGAAATAAAGGAATAGATGAACTAGTTTTACTTGGAATTAAGACTAGAGGGTATCCGCTTGCAAAAAGAATTGCTAGCTATATAAAGGGAATAGAAGGGGTAGATGTTCCAGTTGGATCTGTAGATATAACATTGTACAGAGATGATTTAACTAAGATAAGTGAAGATTTAGAGATTAAGAATTTAGATTTAGGTCTTGAAATAAAAGATAAAAAGATAATTATAATTGATGATGTTTTATATACATGTAGGACAGCAAGAGCAGCTATAGATGCAATTATGGATGTAAATAGACCTAGAGGTATTCAATTAGCGGTTCTTATAGACAGAGGGCATAAAGAACTACCAATTAGAGCAGATTATGTGGGTAAAAACATTCCAACTTCTAAAAATGAGGTTATAGCAGTATCTCTAAAAGAAATTGATGGAGAAGATTCAGTGAAAATATTTGATAAATAGATAAAAAGGGAGAATGCAAAAATATGTATGAGTTAATTGCAACAAGTACTTTCGGAATAGAAAGCATAACTGCAAAAGAATTAAGGGCACTTGGTTATGAAGATTTGAAAATTGAAAACGGAAGAGTAACTTTTGAGGGAGACGAAATGGATATAGCAATTTGCAATATTCATTTAAGAACTGCGGATAGAGTACTTATAAAAATGGCAGAATTTGAAGCTAAATCTTTCGAAGAACTTTTTCAAGGGACTAAAAAAGTAGAATGGAGTAAGATAATTCCTGAAGACGGAGTTATGCATGTTGTTGGCAAAAGTATTAAATCAACGCTTCATAGTGTTCCTGACTGCCAATCTATAGTTAAAAAAGCTGTTGTTAAAAGTATGAGTGAAAGCTATGGCATAGAGACATTCAGCGAAAGTGGACCAGTTTATAAAATAGAAGTAGCTATCTTAAAAGATATAGTTACGCTTACTATAGATACAACAGGACCAGGATTACATAAAAGGGGTTATAGAGAACTTGCCGGAGCAGCACCATTAAAAGAAACTTTAGCAGCTTCAATGCTTCTAATCTCAAGATGGAATGACGGGTTTGAATTAATAGATCCATTTTGTGGTTCGGGGACAATTTTAATTGAAGCGGCTATGATAGCTCAAAATATTGCACCAGGAGTAAACAGAAGTTTTGTATGTGAAACATGGCCTTCAATTACTAAAGATATATTTGATTCAGTAAGAGAAGGTGCAAAAAAATCTGAAAAGAATAAGGATATAAAACTAATAGGATACGATATAGACTATAGAGTTCTTAAAGTTGCTATGGAAAATGCAAAAAAAGCAGGAGTTGATAAATATATACAATTTCAAAAGAGAGATTTTATGGAATTTTCAACTTCAAGAAAGTATGGATTTGTAGTTTCAAATCCACCATATGGAGAAAGAATCGGTGAGAAGGAAATATTACCTACACTATATAAACATATGGGAAATACAAAGAGAAAGCTGGAAGATTGGGATTTTAACATATTAACATCTTTTGAGCCATTTGAAAAAACATTTGGATTAAAATCAACAAAGAATAGAAAATTATACAATGGAAAAATAAAATGTTATTATTATCAATATTTTGACAATAATAAAATTAAAAATGCTGGTGATATATTAATAAATGAATTAATAAAGTAAAGTTTAAGGCATCAGAAAGCTTTGAAAACATATTTACAAAGTTTTCTTAAAGTGATAAAATAAATTTAAATAAAATTTGATAGCAAAGGCGCTAACAATCAGTTGGAATTGTTAGCGTCTTTTTTTGTTAAAGAGTTTCTGCATATGATAATTGAAATAAAAATATATAAGATATACAAGTTTCAATAACAAATTTAAATTTGAAAATTTAATAATCCAAATCTTTAATTAGAAATAAAATGTAGAGAATCAATTGTGATATGTATATCAGAAATTAATAATTTCAGAAATAATATTGTAAAGAATTTGAAACTAGTAGTCAGATAGATACTCTTAAATTGTCAAAAGAAAGGAGTTTAAACTATGTCAGAGGTATATCAAAAAATGGCAGAAAAAATACCGAATATGAGCAAAGCACAAGAAAAAATAGCAAAATATATATTAGCACACCCAAATAGTACGCCTTTTCTAACTGTTGAAAAGTTAGCTAAATTATCAGGAGTAAGCATAGCAACTGTCACGAGGTTTGTGATTTTTTTGGGATACAAAGGTTATCCTGAATTTTTAAAAGATACTCAAGAATCCATGCAACAGCAAGTGTCTAAAACCAAGCGTATAAGGATCGATTCTGATTCTGGTGATAGTGAAGAAAGAGATATTTACAACATATTTGAAGATGACGTAAATAATATTAAATTGACAATGGAGGACTTAAATATATATGAATTAAGAAGATCTGTTAATCTACTATTAAATGCAAAAAGAATATATATAGTAGCAAGAAGAAGCTCATCTGTACT
This sequence comes from Clostridium beijerinckii, assembly GCF_036699995.1. NCBI lineage: Bacteria > Bacillati > Bacillota > Clostridia > Eubacteriales > Clostridiaceae > Clostridium > Clostridium beijerinckii. The sequence continues at coordinate 1,857,287 of NZ_CP144906.1, forward strand.
TGGAATGTTTTTTAAATATTATCTAGATTTAATGTTTAACAACGTAAATTTAATTGAGCATATAGAGCAAATCCCAAAGCAGATTAGTGGAGTCAATAATGAAGATGTAATTATAGGGATTACCTTTGAGAAATATGCAAGAAGTACAGTAGAAATTTTTACACATCTAAAAAGAAAGGGAGCTACAACAATATCAATAACTGACAGTATGCTGTCTCCGCTTGTTCCATATTCCGATATAACATTAACAGCTATAAGCAAGGGAACAAGGTTTATAGAATCTTTTGCTGCACCATTGAGCTTGATTAATGCTTTGATTGCATCTATTGAAAAAGAAAAGAAAGACTTTTTCAATAGTAATGTAGAATTGCTAGAGGAAGCGTGTAGAAAATTTGATTTGTTTATTTAAATCTAAAAATATTATATGTTTACTAAAAAGAGATATATCCTAGGATTAAGATATATCTCTTTTTCAGTAAATTATGCATTAAATATTTTATTAAAGTCAGCAGGGTTTACAATTAGAGTTTTATTAGTATGGTAAATTACCATTCCAGGTTTTGCCCCATTAGGCTTTTTTAATTCTTTAACTTTCGTGTAATCAATAGGTAGTTTTAGTGAATCTTTTCCTTTGCTATAATAAGCTGCGATTATAGCTGCTTCCTCAAGAGTTTTGTCTGGTACATCAAAAGAGCAAACTATAACATGAGACCCAGGAATATCTTTTGCATGGAGCCACAGATAGTTTTTATTTGCAAATTTTAAACTTAGGTAATCATTTTGCAGGTTGTTTTTGCCAACGTAAATGTCAATTCCATCACTTGAAACAAAGTGATTAG